>NZ_JBFHKV010000944.1:0-3414 GCF_041595215.1 Stieleria sp.
GCGGTTCGTTCTTGCCACTGCTGCAGGGCGTGTTGGAGTCGCGATTGGGCGTCAGCAACGTCGGTGTCCCCGGCCAGGTTCTGGAATTCAATCGGATCGTTTTTTAGATCGTACAGTTCCCACTCTGGCGGGTTCTTGAGCCTTTCCATTGCCACGCGTGCGGGGTGACTTGCGGGCAGTTTTTGTGCTTCGGCGTAAGCGCGGTCGCCGTCGACCGAATCCGACGCGGTCGTCTCGCCCGCACGTAAATTGTGAATCAACTTGTACCGTCCATCGGTGATCGCTCGTCGCGGAAAGAACGGTGTCGCGCCGTGGTAGTGGAACTCGCCGACCAAGGTGCGGCGCCAATCAGCCGCGTCGTTCTGCTGATTCAAGACAGTGCGGAGCGAGTTGCCGTGGCGTTGCGAGGGCAAGTCAATGCCGGCCGCGTCCAGAATCGTCGGGTAGATGTCCACGCTGCTGACCAAGTGATCGGAGGCGTGGGGCTGCGAGACGCCGGGCCAGCGGACGAGGAAGGGGACGCGGAGTCCAGATTCGTAGCAACTGGTTTTTCCACGCGTGAACGGCGGGCCATGATCGCCGAGAAAAACGATCAGCGTGTTGTTCCAGTTGTCTGTCTGTTGCAGTACGGATTCCAGCATCCCGATCGCCGCATCAATTCGATGAACGCAGTTGTAATAGCCGGCGATCTTTTGCCGCTGTTCCGGTGTGTCGATCTGTTGCCATGGCCAGGGAACGATGTCTTCGGGTGCGAGGATGTTCTTCGGCAGACCCTTGACCGAGTCGGGGAAGAACTGCGGTCCGCGGCGACCTCCCGGCAGGGGCTTTCTCGCCACGTGCGGATCGAACAGGTTGAACATCAAGAACCACGGTTCGTCACCGGACTGTGTCAGAAACTCGCGAGCGAAATCGATTTGCAGCCGAACGTCTCGGCTGCCGAAACCTTCGCCGTGTCGCATGTCAAACGCGAACGCTTTTTCGGGACCGACGTGCAGTTTGCCGATGATGCCGGTTCGATAACCATGGCTCTTGAGGACGTTGGGCAACAACGAGTCGACGAGTGGTTCATGAACGCGGAAGCCGACGTTGGCGTTCAGTAAACCGTACTGCCCATTCCCGTGCGGATAGAGTCCGGTAAACATCGACGAGCGCGAGGGGCTGCACGACGCTTGGCTGACGTAAGCGGTCTTAAAGCGAACGGACTGATCGGCCAGTCGGTCGATGTTCGGCGTGCGAGCGATCGAGTCGCCGTAGCACGAAAGCTGCAGCCCCAAGTCGTCGGCCGTGATCAGCAAAACGTTCGGCCTGTCATCTCCGAAGACTCCAGCTGCGACAGCCAGCAGGACGGCGACCGCGCCGAGCCGGCGGAACAGGTACAAGTGATGCATTTTCAATCCTCGTCGCGTACCGAAAACGAATTCCAAAGTTTAGTCGCCAATCAGTTTACGTTCACGAGTCTCATTCGCCTGATTGCGATCTGTCATGCGTGGCCGGAATGTCTAATGCAGCAGGCCCGTGGCGAGCGCACGATCCACGGACTGTGCCCAGGTAGCGGTCAAACGTTCTTGGGCCAGATGCTCTGTCGCGGATGCGGTGCGGATCCCAGCGGAGGTTGGTCGGTCATCAAGCGGCTGAACCTGGTGATCTCGACCCGCATCGAGCGTTGGCAGTGTCGAGCCCGTTCGGCTGTCTGTTCGAAGGTTTTCCCACCCAGTCGTCTCCGGGCTTGCGTCCCGCTCCTTTGCCGATGGAACCGCGGGGAGGAAACTGTGATCGGTGATCAGGTTGGCGTTCAGGCTGAGGGCCGATGTCACTTGTTCTGATTCCGCAGCGCGTTCCGCCTCGCCTTGTCTTGCCACGGCGTTGATCACGACCAACGCGTCGAGTGGAGAAATTCCCAAGTCTCCGTTGGCATCATAGTAGTTACCGGGCCATCGAGGCAGACTCAGCGGATCGGGCAATGTGGTTCCGGAAGGGTCATCTTGCGTGGCGATCCGGTTGATCACGATCAGTGCGTCAATCGGCGAGGTGGAGCCATTGTTGTCCACATCTGTCGTCGTCACCACATTCTGCCACGGGTTAGGCAAGTCGATCACGATGGGCGGCGACGGCGTCCCGGGAGACACGAGTTGACGATAGAACTTGCCCTCCTGCTCGAAGGTGTCTCCCATTCGCCAAGCCGACCGGTCGTTGAACTGTAGTTGCTCCCGTGAGGCAGCGACAACGGTAACGCTCTGAGATGTTGAGATGGATGTCAAATCATCGACAGGCAGACGGAATCTCTCGGAGCCGGTAATGTCCAGCACTTCAATGTTGTCGGTTTGGAAATCACCCGATCCGCCAAAGTCCAAGACCAATGGTTGAAGATTGGCTTGGTCAAGATCATGAAACGCGAGTCGATTGATTTCGTTATTACCCTGAATGGAAATCCGGTCGTTGGGTGGCTGTCCCAGTTCAATCGCCAAGGAGTGGCCAGCTGGGGACAGCGAGACGTCGACTTGCGAAAAGACGCCTTCGGTCTGAAACATCGGCGGTTCCTGGCCGTTTCCGACGAGGACGTGGTCGGCGATCAGTCTCAGGTAACTGTCAGGATGAAACAGTTTGACGACCAGCGGGACCGGATCGGATTTGGCATCGACCAAATCCAGCCAAAAATCTTCGACTTCGCCGTCCGCTGCTGCTCCTGTAGGCGAAGTCTCCCCGGCGGTGCTGAGCCGAACTCGGGCCGCGGTCGGACCCGCGATCGCTCCGGCTGGAATCGTCAGAGGAATGAAGTTGTCGCCGGCGTGGACATCGTGTGCGACCACGACTTCATCGATCCGATCGCCCCAGTCGCCGTCGCGATCGAAGTCGATCCAGATGCTGATTTTTCCTGCTTGTGATGCCGTCACTTGCATGGTCGTCAGAGTGTCTGTCTGCGTGACGAGCAGATTGCTCAACCACCGCACGCCCTGGTTTTCGTCCGGCTCGCCCTGGTCATCATGGTCGGCGGCTGCGGAGGGGAGCCCATCGGAATCGACGTCAACACCTGCGCCCAGGAACAGTTCGGTGACGTTGTGCCGAGCGCCATTTTGCGACAATGTCACCGGATAAGATTGACCGAGCCCGTCGGGCAATCGTTCGGGGGCATCGCCGAAATCTGCGATGTCGCCTTCGTCGTCGAGAATCCGAACTTCGCCGAATTGATGGAGCTGACTGCTGTAGATGCCATAAGGAGACGACGAGCCTTGTCGGACGCCGTAGGCGATGCCAGTCTCGGTAGCGCCGACGGCTGTCCAGCTGACATCAAAGTCACTCGGTAGCGTTGGGTTGATCCGCGAAGCTTTCGAACGACCGTCGACCGGGACGACAAACAACTCCAGCTTGTCATCGACCAGTTGATCCGCAAAATAGTACAGATCTTGTCCGTCGGTA
>NZ_JBFHKV010000945.1:0-3409 GCF_041595215.1 Stieleria sp.
CACGCGGCGCATCGGAATCATGAACAGAATGCCCAGCAGTCCGCCGGCCGCCAGAACCGCGGTGATCGTCATCCCAGACACGGGGCTGTTGGAATTACCCACCAGACCGACGATGTAGCTGGCCACTGCGGTAAAGAAAAAGCCCATCGCGAGCATCACGACGGTCGACAAGACCGAGACGCCGATGTCGTCGGTGAAACGAAAATTCACAAGGCCCAGCATCGCGGTGCAACCCAAACCGAGCACCAAAATCAGTCCCGACGGAATGTCGCGTTGGCCGTGATCCTGGGTGACCCGTCGGCCACGCAGTCCGTGCCACAGCTCCGTGATGGCAGACAGTAGTCCGCGGCGCACCGCGATCAGTGATCCGATCCCGCCGACGACCATCGCTCCCACACCGACGTATCGGAGTTCGGTACTCCAGATGGTCCAGGCGCCGCTGATCGGATCATCGTACTGGGACGCGCCTCCCATCAGCGGAATGCCGATCAACCAGCCGATCGAGCCGCCGATAAAGATCAACACCGCCACATTGAGACGCACGATAAAACCGACGGCGACCAACATGGGCGACAGATCACCGCCGAAATAAAAGATCCGCTCGCCGGTCGTCCTGGCAACCTGCAGCGTATCGTTGACCAATCCCATGAATCCGGCGGCGATCTTAAACACGGCTCCGAGTGCCCCACCGATCAACAAGCTGGTCGCGGCGTCGTGTTGATGGTCGCCTTCTTCGCCGGCTTCCAGCACGGCCGCACACGCCACGCCCTCGGGGAACGGCAGATCCTCGTTGTCCGCCACGAACACGCGGCGCATCGGAATCATGAACAGAATGCCCAGCAGTCCGCCGGTCAGTGCGACCAGCGTGACGGTCCAGAAGTCGAACGATTGCCAGTGCCCGATCAAGATCATTGCGGGCATCGTGAAGATGATTCCCGCCGCCAGCGACTCGCCTGCCGAAGCGCAGGTCTGGACCTGGTTGGCTTCCAAGATGCTGGATTTCTTGAACAGCAATCGGAACAGCAGCATCGCCATCACGGCCGCAGGGATCGACGCCGAGACGGTCATCCCGGCCTTCAATCCGACATACACGTTTGCCGCGCCCATCACGACCGATAGGATCAGCCCCAGCACGATCACGCGGGGTGTCAGCTCGGGCAGTTGCGGCGCGGAATAATCTGGCAAATCACTCATGGAACGCTCCGTCATGAACAGTTCGGTACTGCACCGCAGTGCACGGATGGGGCTGGACGCCGTTGCGTTTCGCAGACGCGTTGCTAACCGGCCGCCTGCGGCGTCCTTAATTCGATCTGCCGCTCTTTCGGCAGCACCGACACGTCACTGTCGTCTTGATAGTGTTTTCTCAAACGCTCCAGTTCCAGTTTCATGTCTGAAATGGGGTTGGCGTACTCGGGGTTGTTGTATTGGTTGGTCAACTCATCGGGATCGTTCTCCAAATCATAGAACTCCCATTCGTCGAATTGATAAAACCGAATCAGCTTGTAACGATGATTGCGGACGCCGTATTGCCGGGGCACCATGTGCACACTGGGGTATTCATAATAGTGATAGTAGATGCTGCGCCGCCAATCGTCGGGGCTTTCACCCTTGAGCAATGGGACCAGTGATTTGCCCTGCATGTCATCGGGCACTTGGGCACCGGCCATTTCGAGAAACGTTTCGGCGTAGTCTAAGTTCTGGACCAGATGGTCGTCCGTCGAACCGGGTTGGGTTACACCGGGCCATTTCACAATCAACGGCATTTTCAGCGATTCTTCGTACATCCAGCGTTTGTCGTACCAGCCATGGTCGCCGATGTAAAAACCTTGATCCGAGGAATAGATCACGACGGTGTTGTCCGATAGCCCCAGTTCGTCGAGCGTTTCCATCAGCGTGCCGACACTTTCGTCGACGCCTCTGACGCATCGCAGGTAATTCTTGGCGTAACGCTGGTACTTCCAGCGAACCAGTCCGTCGGCCGACAAGTTGGCTTCGTGAAACGCCTTGTCGCGAGGACGGTAGGCGGCAAACCAGGTTTTCAGTTGCTCCGGTGTCATCCGTTGCATGTTGCGCCAGGCCGATTTGTCGTATCGGCCGACCAATGCGTTGCCGTCGAAATCGGGGGTCAAGTCGACGAACAGATCAAAATTGAGATGCATGTGGCGATCGATTTCCAGCTCTTGATGTCGCGCCGGCGGAGCGTTGTCGTGCCACTTGTCGAACAGTGTGTTGGGTTCGGGCAGATCGATGTCGGCATACAGATCCAGGTGCCGGAGCGCCGGCATCCAGTTTCGGTGCGGCGCCTTGTGCTGGACCATCAACATGAACGGTTTGTCGTCGCTGCGGCCTTCCTTGAGCCACTCGACGGCCAGGTCCGTCACGACATCGGTGCAATGTCCTTCGATCCGTTTGCGGCCTTCCGGTGTGATCATGTCCGGGTTGTAGTACAGCCCTTGGCCGGGCAGGACTTTCCAGTCGTCGTAGCCTTGGGGCTCGCCCTTGAGGTGCGATTTGCCATAGATCGCTGTCGTGTAACCTGCCTTTTGCAACAGTTTGGGGAACGTTTGCTGGTTCCAATCGAACGAATTCCCGTTGTTCATGAAGCCGTTTTTGTGGCTGTGCTTGCCCGTCTGAATCACCGCCCGGCTGGGGCCGCAAATCGAATTGGTACAGAAACTGTTTCGAAACACGATTCCCTGTTTGGCGAGCTGGTCGATATTGGGCGTCGGGTCGACGCTCTTGAGCCAACCGTCATACGCACCGATCGCGTGCGGCGCGTGGTCGTCGCTAAAGATGAACAGGATGTTGGGTCGCTCGTCCGCCGAGACACGGGGAACATCGGTCGCGAGGACGACCAGACAACCGAGCAACACGGCTACGGGCGAAAATCGAAGGGGCATGGTCATGGCGAAGTACGGTGAAAAACGATCGAGCACGGGGGAATTCCATCAACAGCACGTCGAGGCATTTGCCTACTATACACGCTGGCGGTTTGCCGATTGAGTCGGTGGACTGCAATTGAAACGAACATGTCAGCCCGGTGCGTCATCGGGGGACGCCGCGTGACCTTTTGTCAAAGCGTGCCCGCTGAAATCCAATACCGCTCCGTGAAGCGTCGTTTCATTGGTGAGGGCCCGTAGGCTCGCGCCAGACGGCTGATATTCGTTTGATATCAGACGGTTCGCGCCAGCGCGAGCGGCCCCTCATTGATGTTAACTTTGCGGTATTGGGCTGAAATCGACAAACCGCTGGCCAGGGTAGTGGGATCGGCGTCGAATTGACTCGGCAGGGCGGCAGAACTCCGGAGGCACGAATCAATGAATCGAATCGTTCAACGCATTGCGTTGCTTGTCGTACTCCTGCAGGCGACCGCCGCGACCGCCGAGGAAACGGCGACACTAAAAGCGAC
>NZ_JBFHKV010000946.1:0-3409 GCF_041595215.1 Stieleria sp.
ACGGCATCCGACGCAGTGTAACACGGCTGGCGGGCGTTTGGCCGCGGATCGCAGCCCGAAACGAGCGAGGACGACACTGTGAAGCGTATTTTTAGCGGTAGGGCGCGAGCCCTCCGGTATTTCGGTAACGATGAGGACCGGAGGGCTTGCGCCCTGCCGCGAACACCTCGTAAACGCTTGAAATAAATGCTTCACCGCGTTCGATCGCGAGGGTGTTTTCTCTTGGACGGACAAGGCGTTCGGCTTACCATGGCAGACGCCTTGGCCAACCCACTCGACATGAAAACAACAGAGACTCCGTAATGAAGACACCATCGATCGCCGCTTGCATGCTCCTGCTATCAGCTTGCTTGGCCGTCCCGAACCTGCTCGCCGACGATCGGGGCACCCTGATCTTTGCCGACGACTTTGAGCGCAACGAGTCCCAAGAAGTGAAAGACGAAGTCGGCAACGGCTGGGGGACCAACAGCGAGCGACGCGCCGGAGGAAACAAACAAGTCGATCTCCGAGACGGCGCGATGTACATCTACCTGCACAAGGATGCCGACCACGGCGTCTCCGTCACCCATCCGGCCGAATTCCGCAACGGTTCGGTCGAAGTGAAGTTTATGTTGGAGCACGAAAAAGACACCCTCGGCCTAAACTTTGCCGACTTGCAGTGCAAAGAGGTCTGGGCGGGGCATCTGTTCAAAGTGGTCATCGGCATCAAGCAAACCGAGCTGGCTGATCTGAAGACCGGTGTCATGGACCTGAAAACGCGTGAGGCCCGCCAAGCCGACACACTCACCCCCGCCCAGAAAGCAGAGCTGAAGACTAAATCGAAAAAGTTCGTCCACCCGCTGGAAACAGGAACCTGGTACACCGCCGTCGCGACCATCAACGGCGACACCTTGAGCGTGTCGATCGATGGCAAGGAAGTCGGCTCGTTCTCCTCGCCAGGCATCGCCCACCCCACCAAGCGAATGCTGCGACTGGCCGTCCACCGAAACGTCGTCGTGGACGATCTGAAGATTTATGCGCGCCATTGACGTGAAACATGAATCTTGACTCGCGATCGGCTCGGCCCGTATCTACAGACTTGGCAAACTTCGCAATCCCCTTGGATTCACAATGTCCGGTCTGTGTCTCCCCCGTCGTCCGCTTTACTGTTCCACGTGCCTGGTCGCGTTGACAATCTGGGCGAACTGCGCCGCAGCCCAAAACAACGCCCGGTGGCCGCCGTCACCCCGGCCACTGCTGCAGGTCCCGGTCAATGCTGGCAAAACGAGTTCCGGCAGCATGGCGACCGAGAAGGGGTCCGCCGAAGATCACCAAGGCGAAGGTTTTTCGCCGGAAGTCGCCTTGCAAATCGCACAGTGGAATCGCGACCTGGCCGAGCGTTCCACACCGGTCCTGGCCAAGATTGCCAGCCAAAATGCCGACCTTGCCGAGCAGCTTTCCAAGCTCGGATTTTCGGTTCGCACTCTGCAGCAGCGACTCGACGCGGCCGAGCAAAAACTCGAGGACATCCAATCCGACTACCAATCCGTCAGCGGAAAATTGGCCGAGTATGGATTGACGCCCACCATCGGGCTGTTGCTGCGACACCGCAAGGAACAGTTGGATTCCTGGCAAACGCAAGACAACGAGAACCACTTCGCGCGAGCCGAACTGCAGCGTACCCAACAGGAAGCCTTGGAGCTGGAATTGATCCTGGGCGGCGAAGGACAATTGCAGCAGCAAGCCGATCAGTTGCTGGCTGAAACCGGCGATGCCAGCGGCCAGTCGCCGACGCCGCTGCTGCGGCAGCAAGTGCTCGACTTGCTGACCCATCGATCCCAATTGGTCGACCAACTGAAGCAATCCTATCGCAAGTATCATCGCAACCTGGATCGGCTGGATTCGACCGCGTCGGCCACCAGTGCCACGACCGCAGAATTTCGCAAGCTGATCAATCGCCACGCGACATGGATTCGCAGCGGCGATCCGATCGGGATTCAAGACTTCGCCGACGCCAAGGCCGGGATCGCAGCGTTGCTCGAATTTCGCCATACCCGACAACTGGGACGCGACCTAAAACGCAAACTCTCCGACGACCAGATTTCGGGAATCCTGTTGTTGGCGTTCATCGGGCTGATGTTTGCCCTGCGGTGGCGGCTGAAAAGCTGGTTGGTGGCGATCGGTCTGAAATCCAAACTGCGAACGGCCGGGAAGACCCGCGTGGTTGCCGCCGGCGCGTTGACGCTCGGCGTCGCCGTGGTGGTACCGCTGCAGGGATACGCGACCGCCTGGTGGCTGAATCAGGGAATCGTTTCTGAACTGATCATCCAGGTCGCCAGTGGTTTGTTTGCCGCCAGCCTGATCGGGCTGTTGGTCGAACTGCCGCGTCAGTTGCTACGTCCCTTCGGTCTGGTCGACAAACACCTGTCGAAAACGTTTTCCACCCGCGCCGAAGCCTTCAAGGATTGGTCGATCGCGGGGTTGATGTTGGTCCCCGGTACCTTTGCGATCACGATGCTGGGACAGATCGACCATGGCATCTGGCGTGATTCACTGGGGCGATTCGGCTTTCTAACCATGATGCTGGTCGTGGCCGGCTTGGCGCACTTCGCATTGCGTCCCGGCAAAGGGTTTCTTTGTCCGGCGATTGAGGCGTTCGGAGGCCGATTGGCGACAGGTTTTGGACACCTTTGGTATGCGATCGCTCTTGGGTTTCCGGTCCTGATGGGAATCCTTTCTTCACTCGGGTACGGCTACACCGCCAGCGAATTGATCAAGCGTGCGACGTGGTCGGCGATCTTCGTGATGACCGCGGGCGTGGTCTGGAAGATCGGCCAACTCGGGTTCCAACAGACTTGGCGCAACCTGACTCAACCCAAAGTCGAACCCAGGTACGACGAGTATGGATTGATCGAAGAGCCCGAAGTCGATGAGGAGATCAATGAAACACACGTGGTGTTGAAGCACCAAATCGGTTTTCTCGGCCAATGCATTGCGGGCGTTGCGTTGGTCTCTTGCTTCGTCGCACTCTGGGTGGACGTGATTCCCAACATGAGCCTGGCGAATCCCGTGTTGTGGACGGTCCAAGATACCGTGACCCACTATGCCGATGACGGTCAAGGACAAACGGTCGCAACCTCGGTGTTGCAAGCCACTCCGGTCACGCTGTTGAACGTGGTTTGGGCCGCCGCGATCTTGTTTGTTGCGATTCATGTTTCGCGATTGCTGCCGAATCTGTTCGACGCGTTGGTGTTGCAACGCGTGGACTATGACGAAGGCATGGAGCATCTGATTTTGGTGCTGGGCCGCTGCATCCTGTTCGCGATCGGTTGCTTCGTCGCCTGCCGATTGATCGGCGTCCGCTGGGTGACGATCCAATGGTTGATGGTCGGGATCACGATCGGCATCGGCTTTGGGCTGCAAGACATGG
>NZ_JBFHKV010000947.1:0-3402 GCF_041595215.1 Stieleria sp.
AGCTCTCGCGACATTGACCGCGTTTGAGTGTGCCGTAAACGAAGACCGAATCGATCGTTGGTTGGTTCTGCAGGGGAAGCATCTTGGGGGCTATCGCCGGAATGGAACGTGGTTTCCTTAGGTTGACGCCCGTCGGCTCGCGCCAAACGGCCGATCGTCGATTGACATCAGCCGGCTCGCGCCTGCGTCCGGGCCCCTCGTTGATGTTAATTCAGCGGTATTGAGCATCAGTGGGGATCGCAAGCTGGAAGCTCTAGTGGGCAACGCTGTGAAGCATTTATTTCCTGCGATTTGCGAGGTGTTAGCGGCAAGGCGCAAGCCCTCCGGTCCCTCATCGTTCACCAAACACCGGAGGGCTCGCGCCCTACCGCTAAAAAATGCTTCAAAGCGTTCTCTGGTGGGGTCGCAAGCTGGAAGCTTACGCCACTTGGTTTCGCATGGATTTGAACTCGGCTTGCCATCGGCTGATGGCGCTGTCGATTTGGGCGGTACCGAGTTCGGCGAAAAATTCGGACCAGTTTGCATCGCTGGTGAATCCCAGCCCGCCTGCCATCGCCAAATCCACGGTGTTCATCGAATCAGCGATGCCTTCTTTCAGCAAACAGTTGGCTTCAATCCACATCGGAATCGTCAACAACAGCAACACCTCTCCGTCGCTGAACTCGCGGCGGTCGGTGCGATAGGTTTCAATCAGCTCTTGTGCCGGGGCGGACAACTGCTCACTGCGCCTGCCGCGGTCGTAGTCAAACAATCCGCCACCGGATCCGCGTCCGAGTCGTTTGCGTTTGAGCAAAGCCGGGACCATGGGCGACGGATCGATCCGCTGCGGGAACGCGCTGGTGAACGCTTTACCGGCATGGTACATCGTGGGCGCCCCGATCCAGTCGATCAACTCCAGTGGGGACATCGGCATGCCGTAGGCCAACGCCGCTCGCTCGATCTGACGCTCGGTCGCACCACGGCACAGCAGCAACAATGCTTGGTTCAGATAGGGCGAAAGCATCCGGTTGACGATGAATCCGGGACCGTCCTGGCACCGTATCGCGCGCTTGCCCAGCCGCGCCGCGTGATCCACGACCGCTTGGATCGCATCGTCGTCGCTGCGTTTTCCCGTCACGACTTCGACCGCCGCCCGGGCATGGACGGGCATGAAAAAGTGCATCCCACAAACCCGGCCGGCCGAACGTAACCGCTGGCCGGCGATCTCGTCGATCAACAGGGTGGACGTGTTGCTGCAGAGCACCGCCAATTCCCCCAGGTCGTTTTGCAGCATATCAAACAAGTCTTGTTTCGCATCACAGCGTTCGACGATCGATTCGATCACGATCGGCGCATTCTTCGTATCACTCGAATTCGAGTCACCGACCGTGATCGCGTGCAGCGATCCGGCTGGCAGCGAAAACTCACGCGTCGCAAGTCCCGCTTCGTCAAAGGCAATCGCTGCGGCCCGGATCGCCTCAGCACTTTGGTCTGCCAGGCAGAACGCGACGTTGCGTACCGCATGGGCATCGGCGATCGCTCGTCCGACCACACCCGCTCCGATCAACAAAACGCGGGGCAAGTCGTGCGGCCACTGCGGGGAATCAGGTGTCATCCCAAACCTTGGTAAGTAGAGTTCACTAAGCGGCCGCCGGCTCGGCAAATGGATTGGGAACGACAACCGTCTGCTCACACGACTGCAGCTCGACACGCGGTTTGCGCCCGACAAACGCCGCCCACGCGGTAAACGTGCTCGGCGGCCCCATCATCCAGTCGGTTTCTGCCAACGCGTACATGTCCCGCAATGCGGTTCCGGGGCCGGGAGTGATGTTCAGTCGCGCAAAGTGCTGGGGGTTCAGTCGTTCGTGGCTGCAGACCAAAAACTGCACTGTGCAGCCGGGCAACTGGTCGCACACGCTGCGCATCCAGTTCGCATACAAACGGTCGTCGAAATAATATCGCCCGCCTTGGAATTCGGCATAGTCGCCGCGGCGAATGTGGACGCCGACGACAACGTCACTCGCACGACGCGCCTGTTGCATCGTCGAACCGATCGCGTTTTGATCGTCCGCGGAAACGGCAAAAAAATCGCGAATGTGCGACCAATGGTTCTGCAGCAGACGTGGGCTACGAAATAGCCAGCCCTGCAACAACAGCGTGCGGCCGGATTCAACGGCGCTACGAAATTGGTCGCCTTCCAAATCACACTCCTGGCCCGACCGCAATCGAATCACCTTGGCCGGATAGTCGCGCATCCCGACCGCGTTCATCGTTTTGGCCACCGCCTGAATGCTGTGCATCAACCCGAGGCGAACCGTTTGCGATGGAGCCCGGCCGGATCCGGTGTCGTTGGATCGTCCACTCAGGTGTGTTGCGTAGCGACACCAAAGATCGTCGCGTGTGCTGGGGAACAACGCCGCATACTCGGCAAAGCAGGGATTACGCAGTTCGACGCCATAATGCCGAGCCGCCGCAATCAAGTGCGCGTAAAGAAACAACCGGTTTCCGAGTTGGCCGTACCTTCGTGCGATAATCATCATGAGCGGCAGGCCATCCTCGAATCGGAACGAAACATCCAAGCAAAAGGCGAAAAAACGATCGTCTGGATCAGACGCCAGGGTGCCGGTGTGGAAACGGCAAGCCCGACCGCTGCGATGCTATCGCCGAGCCGAAAGGGTTCACAAGTCCGGTTCGAGGATTTTCCCCCCGTCGGGCAATCATCGGCAAACCGCAGGTGACTTTCGCGATCCTAGGCATGCACTTTGAAGATTGGGGCTGCGACTGGAAAACTGGTCTTGCCCTGTACAGCTAAATCTTGCGATACGCGGGCCACGTGCCGAAAGGCCGAACCACACATTTAACTCGCCATGCTTCGCCCACGGGAGACGATTCACTGCGATGAAGACTCGATCACTTGCCCTGCCCTGCGCACTCGTTGCAGCGATGATGCTCGCTTCGCTCACCGACGCGTCCGCCCAGGACTCTGCCACGGACCCACCATTACCCGGCAACCCGTTGACCCGGATGATGAGCGGGCTGAACCCGATGAATTGGCAGATGCCCAAGCTGAAAATGCCGACCATGTCCACGTTTCTGCCGTCCAAAGACGAAAAGGAGCGTGTGATCACCAAGAAAGACAGCTTGGTGGACGAGGTCTCCATGACCGCCAAAAAGAGCTGGCAACGCACCAAGAACACGCTCAATCCGATGCGATTAATCCCCGCCGGATTCCGTCAGGACAGCCAAACGGCGCCGGCACCGGCGGCAAAGCAACAGGGCGGCTTTTTCAGCAACCTGTTCTCTCCGTTTCCCAAATCCGAGGATGACGAAGTCAATCGCTCGGTCAACGAGTTTCTCAAGCAAGAGCACGTCCGCTAGAAGCACCAAAGTGGCGTAAGCTTCCAGCTTGCGTGGGGCCTGAGA
>NZ_JBFHKV010000948.1:0-3401 GCF_041595215.1 Stieleria sp.
GGCGGCGGGTCAAAGCGTCCGCCGCTGACCGTTGCAATCCGCTGCAGCGTCGACGTCGCGGTGGGCAACAACCTCAATTCATCGCTGTAGCCGACCGAGATGCCTCGCGAGGACCGTTGCGTCGAACCGGATTGCCGCGTCTGTGCCAGATCCAAATGATACGCGCCACGGCGGTCGGTCTTGATTTCAGCTTCGAAACGTCCCGGCGCGGTTTGACGCATCGCCAACTTCTGTCGCCCCAGACCGGGATCGATCATCGTCAACTCCGTCGTCGCGTTCTCGATGAACGCGCCGTTCTGGTCCACCGAATCGAGTGACACGAACGTCGTTTCGCCTTCGCGACGGACATCGACAAACACGCCGCGGTTGTCATCCTTGCGCATGGCGTGGCGGATGACTTGCGCCCAAAACGGACCGAAATCCGGCCACGCCAACCATTCACCCGCCCAACGGTTCTTGGCATCGCTGGTAAACGCCACCGACATGCCCAATCCGTAACGCCACCACGCCAGCAAGGGATCGCCCGCCTCGCTGGCGAGGATAAATTCAGCGGTCGGTTTTGGGCGCGTCACGACATAGCCGAGCAATAGCGGCGACAACTCCAGATCGATTCCCTCCAGCACCGCGGTCGGCCGGACCAGTTGAGCGGTGAAGGGCAGCTCGTTGATCGCCGACTTGCTGGCCTCCACGGTTTCCTTGGCAAACACCTGCGGCACCGCGTCGGGCGAATCACAAAAGTAATAACGCCCGCCCCCGATCTGTGAGAGTTCCTCCAACAGATCTTCACTGGCACCTTGGCCGAGTGCGACGGTGGACAGCGTGATTCGATTGGCGGACATGTCCGAGGCGGCACCCTGGAAATCGCCCGGCGAAGAAACTCCGTCGGTCATCAAGATCACGTGCTTCAATTTCGCCGTCGCCCCACGCAGTGCGTCGAGGGCATCGACCATGCCGGGGTACATGTTGGTGCCGCCGGACGCTTCGATGGTGCTGATCGCGTCGATGATTTGACCCTTGTCGGAGGTCGAGCGGAGTTCGGAAACGGTGTAGGCTGATCCGTCGAACGCGATCACGCCGATCGAATCGCGGGGCCCGAGTAATTCGACGGCCGCCCGTGCCGCGTCTTTGGCGAGTTCGATTTTCTGGCCGCCCATCGATCCGCTTTTATCGATCACCAGCATCATCGCCAGCGATGGCTTTTCGCGTTCCTTTTCGAAATTGCTGCGGACCGGCAGAATCTCTTCGACCTGCGTTCGATAGTAACCTCCCAAGCCGAACGATTGGTCGCCGCCGAGCATGACCAGTCCGCCGCCGAGTTCTTTCACGTAGATGCGGATCAAGTCCATTTGCCGCATCGACATCGCCGTCGCGGGAACGTTGGACAGCACCAGACATTCGTAGCCTTGGATTTCTGTCAGATCACTGGGGATTCCCTCGGGCGGTCGAACTTCCACGTCGATCGATTGTTCATCGAGCGCCCATCGCAGTGAATCGGTTTGGTCCAGATCGGGATCGACCAACAAGACACGCGGGCGTCCCTGGGCATACACGACCGTTTCGGCCGCGTTGTTGTCCAGCAAGGTGTCGTCAAATCCACGCAGTCGGGCGGCGAAGGATTCTTGTCGCTTGCCCAGCACGGTTTGTCGAAATCGAAACGTGTTCTCGCCCTTCTTGATCTTCACCGGCTTGGGTTCGTCATCGCCGATCTGAATGTCGCCGCGATACAGATCGATGTAGCCCTCGGTGTCACGGTTGCTGCTGACGATCACTTCGACAAAAAACGGTTGGCCTTGGCGGACTTGGGTCGGTGCGTCGACGCGTGTCAATTGGACTTCGGGGTCACTGCGCGATGGCAAGGGAACGGTCCAGACGGGCACGCCGCCCTCGGCCGCTGCGGCGATCACGTCGCCTCCACCGGTCGCGTTCCCATCGGATAGCAAGACGACGCGGCGAACCCGAGACGGCGGCATCGAGGCGATCGCGGTGCGCACGGCCGCCTCCAAGTCGGTCCCACGGCGAGCCGGATCGTGGTCGGCATCGTCGCTCGGAGAATTGTCAGCGTCTTGTCCCGCTGAGACAGCTTCGCCGGGCGAGTCGTCCGTGTCTGCGGTTTCATCTCCGGTCACAGAGACGTCATCGGACTCGTCGCCAACTTGGTCGGTGGATTTGTTTGTGTCGGTCTGCCCGCTGTCCTCGGCTTGCCCGCTGCCGACCGCCCACTCGTCTCGCAAACTCTTCGGTTCGCGATCAAATTCCAAGAACCGAACGTCGACATCGGCCTGCTCGGCGGCCTTGATCGCCTGGGCGAGAAACGTGTCGGTTTTCTCACGCGCCGCCTCGTCGATGCTCTCGCTGCGGTCGATCGCAAATACGACCATTTGTCGGTCGGTTTGCCGCATCAACACCGGCCCGGCCAGCGCCGCGGCCAACAGTCCCAGCACGACAATTCGCAACGCCAACGAGACGCGCTTTTGCCAAATCGGAAAGTCGCTCAAGGAGCGGAGGTGATACCAAATCAAAAACGGCACTGCCGGAATCAACAGGTACAACCAAGTGAAATCAGACCACTGCACGGAAACGTTTCCCCGGAGCGAAGGAGGAGGTCGCGACCGTGTCAACTATAGCAGTTTTCTGACCCCGGGTTAGTCGCGGAACAGCTCGCGAATCCCGAAGGTAAAGAAAGTTCCGATTCCGAAATTCGCTAGCTCTTCTTGGGGTTTGTAACGCAGGATCAGGGTGTCGCCGGGTTGGACCAGGATGTTCTCTCGTGAATTGTTCATCGCAACCTGTAAGTCGACGGAGATGTTGTAGGTCCGTCCGCAAGGCAGCTTGCGAATGATGTACAACTGTGTCGGGCTGGCACCGCCAATCCCTTGGATCAGCCCGCCGGCACCACCTCCTCCTCCACCACCACGGGCATTGGACGACGCGATTCCCTGGCCGGACAATGCGATCGCGCCTAACACGTCCAGATCGTAATCTCGCGGCAACGGATACTGGCCTCCGCCGAGCAACCCGCCGGTGTAAAACAATTCGGTTTCTCTGGATTCGACCATCACGATGTCACCGGTTTGCAGCGTCACGTCCGAGGGACGGATGTGGGGCATCTGTCCGGGGTAATAACGCAACGGGATTCGGATGATGAATTGCGTTTCCAGTAGCTGGTTGTCGTACGCGATGCAATTTGCATCGGTCGCAAACACTTCGTGATCCAAGTGCTGTCCCTGGTGATGCGTTCCCGCGCCGCAAGGTTGTGCCAACAGTTGGCTCATCAGTTCGTTGCGTCGATCGGCGGGAATTTGAGACGTCTTGTAGATCACGACTTCGTTGCGTTCATTAAACCCGGGCAACCCGCCGGATCCCATCAACGCATTGAGCACGTCGTTGCGTCGCTCGGGCAA
>NZ_JBFHKV010000949.1:0-3393 GCF_041595215.1 Stieleria sp.
GACACGCTGAAAGTAGCCGCCTGTTCGAAGTGTCATGGTCAAGACAACGATCCGTCCTATCCCGTTCTGGCAGGACAACCCGCCGAGTACTTGAATCGTCAGCTGGCGTTGTTCCGAAACCGATCACGAGGCGGAGTCGGCAGCGGCAACCTGATGCACCCCATCGCCGACGCCCTCGACGAAAAACAGTCGCAGCAAATCGCCAGCTACTTCGCTTCCCTTCGTCGCGAGCCGATCGGGTCCGACCCATGATCGTCACCCGACGTTGATTTTCGACTGTGCTACTGGCACGACAGTTGCGTAAGTGCCAATCAACTTGGAAACGCCGCGTAAACGTCTCCGCGGCGGATTGGTGGATGACTTAAAACGCGTAGCAGAGGTGTTGCCGTGTATATAGATCGTGCTTCAATTATCGAGTTTCTCGGTGGCCCCTTGGATGGGCTACGTGTCGACGCTTGCCAAGACCAGCCCGCGATCGTGCTGGTCAAATCACCGGTCCAAGCCGCTCAGCGTTCCACACTCTCGCACCTCGTGGGGATGTTCCTGCCTCAAAACCCTCCGCAACCGGAAATCACCGCGGTTTACGAGCTGGAACTGGGACAACGACCCGTTTATCGCTATTTGCGATCGATCGCGACGACGAAAGTCACCATCGGCGCGACGACGTATTTGGTCGAAAATCAACCGGAGTGATGGTTGCTGATCGGTCATGCCACGCCCAACGCGTTGATTTCAGCCCCTTGATTCAATCAGCCGGCCCGTGGTGGTGAGAACGACGCAATGCGAGGAGCGCTAGTGTCGTGACCACGCCATCTAGAACCGGGGTGGATGACCGAGGCCAGTACTTTCAGGCACCGGAAAACCACCCTTGGCGATCGACAGGTCGCAGTCCATAATCGGACAGCGTTTCTCTGTGCCGCCTCAAGCGTTTCGAACTCTAGCGTCCCGCACAAGCGAGTCGCCGATCACGCGCCGAGACAGCCACCTTTTGCGAATCGAACGGCGGCCGGTCGAATGATCAACGAAGCATTAACAGCTCCCCGATCTGCATATTCTCGTTTGCTGATCATTTCCTTTGCGGGACTGTTGCTGTTGGCGTCGACCTATTGCGTGCACTTGTTTCTTCGCGTCGACAGCGCGACTCGAACGAACAATCGTCGGGTCCCATCGGTCGGTCGATTGGTGGATCTTCGCAGCAGAACCCATGATGCCGTTCAAGAGTGTTTTGCGTACGTCATCTCTGGCGACGAGGCCGAGAAACGGGATTTCGAAAGTTGGACCGCGGACTATGAACAGATTTCCCAATCGTTCATTCATCAGTCGGCGTTGGATGAAGCTTCACGAGTGCAATTCGATCGCGTCCTGAAGCATCAACGGCACATCGCCGACAGCGGAAAACGATTGATCGATGGGTACGATCAAACCGGCGTCGTCGATCCGATTGACTTCCACGCCTTGGAACATGACGTTGATCAATTCGGCCAGGCCATCTCGGTGCTGCAAAACCAACTTGAGATCGATTTGGCGAAATCGCAATTGGACACAGCGCTGGTGTGGAACCGAACCCGGACGGAGAGCATCGTGCTGGGAGTCGTGTTTGCCGTTCTGTCGTCGACGCTTCTGGTGCTGCTGCTCCGCCGCTTTCACGCCTACGATCAACTGCGTGACGAGGCGATGACCAGCATTTTGGAAAGCAACCGACGGTTCCGCTTGATTTTTGATTCCGAACCCCAGTGCGTCAAACTGGTCGATCGCGAAGGGCGTCTGGTGGATATCAACCCTGCCGGACTTGGGATGCTGCAAGCGGATCGTGAAGAGGTTCTGGGGGAATGCATCTTCGATGTGATTGTCGACGAAGATCGCGAACGTTTCGTCAAAGCGACGCAAGCGGTCCTCCGCGGGGAATCGAACAGTCTGGAATTTGAAATCGTCGGATTGAAGGGCCAGCATCGCTTCATGACGACTCGCCAGGTCCCCATTCGATACGGATCCGACGAATCACTTCATGTGCTAAGCATCACCGAGGACATCACCGAGAAACGGCGCATCGAAAAACAGTTGAAGGACCATCGCGACAAGCTGGCACACGCCAGCCGGGTGAATTTGCTGGGCGAACTGGTTTCCTCCATCGCCCACGAATTGAATCAGCCCCTTTCGGCGGCGACCAACTACGCGTTTGTGCTCGAAAAACTTGCCTCGGAAACCCCCGTCCAGACCGCAGCGATCCGTGAACATGCCGGACAGGTTCGTGGCCAGGCGCAACGTGCCGCCGAGATCGTGCGTGGCGTCCGACGTCTGCTTAAACCCAGCCCGGGCGACAATCAGCCAACCAATATTCATCAGCTGATCGAAAGTTCATTGGGCATCATGGGTCCAGACCTTCGCGCCCATGGCGTTGATCTGCACACTCACTTGCACGCCGAATCCCTAACCGTGTTTGGCCATCAAGTGCAGCTCCAACAAGTCCTCATGAACCTGTTCCAAAACGCGATTCAGGCGATGGACCAGGTGGAACGCCCCCGGCGGACACTGACCATTCGCACCGCGTCGACACCCGACCACATCGAGATTCGCGTGGAAGACACCGGAAACGGAATCGAGTCCGACGACACACAGGATGTTTTTCGCACCTTTTTCACGACGAAAGCGGAAGGCATGGGCATGGGCTTGGCCATTGCACGTTCTATCGTCGAAGCCCATCAGGGATCACTTGTCGTTGAACAATCCACTAGTCGCGGGACGGTCTTTCTCGTGGTGCTGCCACTAAGCGGAGAATCCGCCGATGAATGTTGCGAAAGCAAAAGTTTGCATTGTTGATGATGACCCCGCCGTCCAAGACTCCGTCCGGGCGCTGCTGGCAGCCTTCGGATTTGAAACCCATTGCGTCGCAAGTGCCGAAGAATTCTTGCTGGGGAACTTTAGCGGCTCCATCGACGGCATGGTGCTGGATCTGCGACTGCCCAAAATGAGCGGAATTGATCTGCTGACCCAACTCACCGAACAAGGAACCGCCGTCCCGACCGTTGTGATCAGCGGACATCGTGACGAAGACGTCCTGGCTCAGCTGGCGAGCTTCCAGGCGGTGATCTTCCTGATGAAACCTTTTGCACCGAACCGACTGGTCGATTTCCTCAGCGAGCACTGCACGAGCAACGGAAACGGCCGATCGGATCATTCGAACCACGGCTAAGCCATCGCCTGGCCCCCCCGTCGATGACGATGTATGACGTCGCGATGTGCGCAAATCACCGATGGACGCGTGCGCACGAACAAGAAGACTCGCCGCCAAGCGACTACGATGACGGTCGAAGGCAGCCGAGGGACGGGCGAAACGCATCAATCAACTCTGTTTCACTCGCTCGCCGAGGTCCTGCGTCCTATCAGCCATTGGCC
>NZ_JBFHKV010000950.1:0-3392 GCF_041595215.1 Stieleria sp.
TCCGCAGCGAGTGGGATGCGCCTGAAGGCTGGACACCAACATGCGCTGGTGTGCAGGCTTTAGCCGCCGGTTTCGCTGCTTTGCAGCGAGTGGGATGCGCCTGAAGGCTGGACACCAACATGCGCTGGTGTGCAGGCTTCAGCCGCCCCGGTTTGCTGCTCCGCAGCGAAGACGCAAACGTCCTTGCGTCGCGATCCTGGTCTCCGGTTCACAAAAGTCGCTAGACTGAAAGAGACTCATCCTACGGAGGCCCGTCATGCGATTGCTTCTCTCCATTCTATGCGTCACTGCCAGCTGGGCTGGGCATCATTGCCACGCACAGGATTACCACCTCGTCGAACCCTCGGGCGTGATCACGGGGGATGTTTACATGCGTCCCGGACAGATGGTGGTCAACGATGCCGACGGGCGGCAGTACCTGTTTCAACGCGACCGATCCTTCGATTCCTTTGACGGTCAGTACGCAGGTTATTGGTTGCCGCCGGTCAACCGTGTGGTCAGGTTTCCCCGTTCGGGCCGGGGACGGTTGCTGGTTTCCGACTTGGACGACGTCTTTCCTCGCTACGTGTTCTCGCGGCGGAGTGTGCGACCGGTCGGACGTCACCCGGGGCATCATCATCACCACCACGGACCTGCGTTTATTCCACCGTATTTCTTGAACCCTTACGGCTATCCGACGTTCGGTTACGGATGGCAGAATTTCGGCACCACGCTCAGCGTTGGCCCCTGGGGGAGTTTTGGGACTTGGGGATTAGGAGGTGCCGTTGGGCCCGGTCGTTTTTACCGCCCCCCGCTGCAATCGATCGTCATCGAGTCGAACGTTGTTCCGCGACAACCGCTCCCGCCGGTGACGGCCAAGCTGCTCAACACCGCCCAGCGCGAAGTCCGGGTGACGGTGACCGACCGCGTCGCACCGGATCAATCCAAACAGATACCCATCGCACCGGGGACCAGTCAGCCGGTGGTCATTCAACGCGATGCCGGCGCGGACCTCGTCCGTCACGTCCTGACCTATGCCCCCGACGGATCGCAGATCACTCGCGAAGTCTCCACGCCGATTGCACCGGTGCCACGCTACGAAATGACGGTGCATGAATGGAGGCTTCAATCGGTGGCGATCGATCGCACCGGCAAAAGTCCTAACGTGATCGAAGATTCCAACTTTCAAGGCCGTGGCTTGGGCCGATTCGAAATCCCTCCCGGCGATCAATTCACCGGAGGGACCTTGGACGTCGTCCGAATCGCACTCAGCGCCGGCAACCAGGGCACGGTCGCGCCGTTGCTGGACGATCAAGACGACGCGCCACTGCGACCTGTCTCGTCTCTCGAGCAAATGCTGTTGGAACAACGCAAAGCCAGCGGCAAGAAGTGAATGGATGGGTTGGTCAAGAAATGGGGTGGTCAAAAAATGGGGTGGTCGAGAAAATGGAGAAAGGTGGAGTCTCCGTTCGGTAGGATTTCATTTTTTGACCAACCCATCTTTTGACCCACTTCTCTTTTCCACGCCCACTGCGACGTGCACTTAGCCACACGCTCCGCATCACTTATCATCCCCGGGTACGTTTTGTTCTCCCTGGAAAAGTGATGCCAGCCCGTTTACCCATTCAGGATTGTCTCGCAGAGGTCATTGCGGCGCTCGCTGCCGAACGCCCCGTTATCCTGCGTGCCCCGCCCGGTGCCGGAAAAACGACCGGCGTTCCCCCCGCCTTGATCACCGGCAAGGGGATGCCCGACGGGCAAGTGATCCTGCTGCAACCGCGCCGGATCGCCGCCCGCGCCGCCGCCCACCGGCTGAGCCGTCTGGCGGGCGAATCCGTCGGCGGCACCTATGGCTATCACGTTCGCTTCGATCGCAAGGTCTCGTCGCAAACCAAAGTCGTCGCGATGACGACCGGCATTCTGCTGCGACGTTTGACTAATGATCCGCTGTTGGAGGACGTCGGCTGCGTCATCCTGGACGAGTTCCACGAGCGCTCGCTAGAACTCGATTTGGCCCTCGGCATGCTGCATCGCGTTCGCACGACGCTGCGACCGGAACTGCGGCTGGTGGTGATGAGCGCCACGCTGGAAACCCAGCCCGTCGAACGGCTGATGCCCGACGCGGTGGTGGTGGAAAGTCATGGGCGTGCCTTTGAGGTCGACATCCGCTATGACGAATCACTTTCACGCCGGTCCACTACTCGCGACGCGATCGCCCAGGCCGTTGCCGATCGGGTCCCCGCTGCGCTGCGAAGTCGTGAAGGCGATGTGTTGGCCTTTTTGCCAGGCGTCGGCGAGATCCATCGGGCGGCCGAATTGATTCAAGGCATCGCGCGAACGGAATCGATCCAGGTTTGCAAACTGTACGGTGATCTGTCACCGAGCGATCAGGATGCCGTGCTGGCGCCGTCGGATCGACGCAAGATTGTGCTAGCGACCAACGTCGCGGAAACATCGATCACGATTCCGGACATCACGTGCGTCATCGACACCGGGCTGGCTCGTGTGATGCAATACGACACGTCGGTCGGCATTCCCAGTTTGCGACTGCAGCCGATTTCCAAAGCGTCCGCCGACCAGCGCGCCGGCCGTGCCGGCCGCACCGCACCCGGCGTGTGCTTTCGGTTGTGGCCGCTGGCGTTGCATCGCAGCCGCCCCGATCACACGGCTGCGGAGGTCATACAAGCTGACCTCTCATCGGCGCTGCTGATGTTGGCCTCATGGGGCGAACGCGACGTGTTCGATTTTCCGTGGGTCACACCGCCGACTGAACATGCCGTCGACGCAGCGTTCAAGCTGCTCGTTCAGTTGGGCGCGCTCGATGCATCGCTCGCGGTCACGTCGCTGGGCAATGAAATGAATCGATTGCCGGTGCACCCGCGTCTGTCACGTCTGATGCTGGCGGCGAAACAATTTGGCTGCGTGGAAGACGCTGCGGTGGCCGCGGCCCTGTTGTCCGAGCGTGACCCGTTTGACCGATCGTCGGGATCGGAGACGCACCACGAAGGTATTCAAAGCGATCTGATCCAGCGGTTGAAGCGGCTACGGCGTCACGTCGGCGGCACACCCGATTCAGGCATCCATCCCTCGGGGGCGAAACAGATTCGACGCGTCGCACAGACGCTGGTCAAGACGCTTCGCGAGTCACCGCATCAAAGCGACGCGGACGATTCCGTGGCGACCGAGGAAGCGATCACTCGGTCGCTGTTGGCGGCGTTTCCCGATCGGCTGGCCAAGCGTCGTGCACCGGGATCAGCTTCCGGAGTGATGGTCGGCGGCCGCGGCGTCAAGCTCGACCGATCGTCTTCGGTTCGCAGCGCTGAATTGTTTGTCTGCGTCAGCGTGGATGGAAAGGGCGAAGAATCACTGGTGCGACTCGCGTCGGCGACGGAGGAAGCTTGGTTGCCCGAAGA
>NZ_JBFHKV010000951.1:0-3387 GCF_041595215.1 Stieleria sp.
GATCGCGGGAGATGTCTTGTGGCCGGACGACGACCAGGCGGTGATCGCGACCGGCTTTCTGTCCGCCGGTCCCTGGGACTTTGTCGGTCAAGTCGAATCCAAAAGCGACCAACTGCGTCGGTCGGCTCGTGTGCTGGACTTGGATGACATGACCACGCAGGTCATGACCACCACCATGGCGATGACGGTCAATTGTGCCCGTTGCCACGATCACAAGCTGGACCCGATCTCGCAGCGTGAATATTACCAATTGCAATCCGTCTTCGCCGGCGTGCGGCGAGAAGCACGCGTCGTCAGCGATTCGTCCCTGAAGGCCTACGAATCGGCAAAGCAGCAATTGGTCCGACGTCGCAACCAGATCGACTTTGAACTCGCCCGGCTTGAAGGTGATGGACTCGACCTGGCCGACATCGTCGGCGGTGGAAACGGAAGCGGCACCGGGACGTTTCGCCAGGGCATCGACGTCCGCAGTGCCAAAGTACAGACCCGCGACTTCGGAAGACTCGGCAACGTCGCGCCCAATCGATTCGCCGCGTCAGACTTTGATTTTGTCGATGGCGTCTTTGTCCCCAACGGTGAGGAGGGTCGGGCCAAGATTCCCGTCTCCTCGACGGGCATCACTATCAACGGCTTGCCCACGACGTCTGGCGAAGCCTGGGACATGATTCGCAACGGTCCTGTCGCCAGCCAGCATTCACCCGCACTCGACGGAATCGATTTCACCCAAGACGGTCACAGCCTGCTGGGATTGCATGCCAACGCGGGGATCACGTTCGACCTTTCCGCGATCCGCCAGAGTCTGGCGGATGACGCTTCCGGCAAGAGTGCCGAAACGCCGCTTCGCTTCACCGCACACCTCGGTTACTTCGGGGCATCCGGTTCGCATCGTGCCGACGTGTGGGTCTTTGTCGACGGACAGAACGTGGCGGAGTTCAAACAACTCGGCCGCGACGATGGTTTACAGCCCATCGACATCGAGCTGTCCCCGGAGGTCCGTTTTCTGACACTCGTTTCGACCGACGGCGGCAACGGAATCGGTCATGATCAGATCGGCTTCGGTGATCCGCGCATCCGCCCGAAAACGTCGCCGACTCGCTCCGATGCCGATGCAAATCGCATCGAAACGCTCCGCAGCAAACGCAACGCGGTCACAGCAGAACTGGATGCACTCGGCCCACCGCCGCGATTTTATGGGGTGGTCGCCGAAAAAGGCTTGCCGGAGGTGCGTTTGTTGATTCGCGGCAATCCGGAAACCCCCAGCGGTGACGTGCTGCCACCGGCCGCCTTGTCGGCTCTAGCGATGTTAGATCCTGAACTCGGGACGATCGCGACGGACGAAGGGCAACGTCGGGTGGCACTGGCCCGATGGATCACGTCGATCGACAATCCCCTTGTGCGACGCGTCATCGTCAACCGACTCTGGCACTGGCATTTCGGTCAAGGTTTAGTCGACACGCCCAGTGATTTTGGATTCGGCGGAGGTCGTCCGTCGCATCCCGAACTGCTCGATTGGCTCGCCGAAGCATTGCTGCATCATGACTGGTCGCTCAAGGCCATGCACCGATTGATCGTGACCAGCGACACCTACAAACAGTCCAGCCGGTACCGCGAACCGGCGGCCAATATTGACGCCGAGAATCGACTGCTGTGGCGACAGAATCGCCAACGCATCGAAGCGGAAGCGATTCGCGACGCCGTGTTGTTTGTCAGCGGCAAACTGAACGATCGCCGCGGCGGCCCGGGATTCGAAGATTTTCAATACCAGGATGCCTACGCACCCATCTACACCTACACCACCGCCGACCGTCCGGAATTGTGGCGACGGAGCATCTATCGTTACATCGTCCGGACCACCCCCGATCGATTCCTCACCACGCTCGACTGTCCCGATCCGGCCAACCTGACACCGAAGCGGATCACGACCACCACCCCGCTGCAGTCGCTGGCCCTGTTCAACAACGACTTCATGCTCCGACAGGCTCGCTATTTTGCCGAGCGGATCGGGCGCGAGGCTGGAAGCGCCCCGGCGGCACAGGTTCACCACGCGTTCGCACTCGCGCTGGGACGGCAGCCGTCGCAGCAGGAAGCTCAATGGGCGACGGAGTTTGTCGATCGGCAAGGCTTGTTCGCCCTGTGTCGATCGATTTTTAATTTGAATGAGTTCGTGTATGTCGATTGACCCCAATCATGGCGCGATTTTAAGGCTTCCGAACCACTCGCGCCGCCAGTTCTTGCAATCGGCGGCCGGTGGAATCGGCTCGCTGGCGCTGACGGCGATGCTCGCCGGCGAAGGACACGGCGCAGGACACGGTCAATTGCATCATGCGGCCAAGGCCAAGCGTGTCATCCAGATCTTCTGTCCGGGTGGGATGAGTCAGGTGGACACGTTTGACTACAAACCCGAACTGGACAAACGCGACGGGTCGGCGTTCGATCCCGATGGTCAGTTGCAATTCTTTGCGTCCAAGCCGGGCAACTGTCGCGGCAGCCACTGGGAATTCCGCCGTCACGGGCAGTCCGGACTGTGGATGAGCGATCTGTTTCCACAGCTGGCCACCTGCATCGACGACATGGCGTTTCTTTACTCCATGCACAGCAAGACGGCGCTGCATGGTCCGGCCTGTTTCATGATGAATACGGGATTCACGCTGCCCGGTTTTCCCAGCATGGGAGCTTGGGTGACGTACGGACTGGGCAGCGAAGCCGATGATTTGCCTGCGTTTGTGGTGTTGCCCGATCCGCGCGGGCTGCCGCCCGGCGGGATCATCAACTGGGGCGCCGGATTTCTGCCGGCGCAACATCAGGCGACCACGCTGGACACCACCAACCCACAACACCCGATCGCCGATCTGTTTCCGCCCAAGGACTTTGCCCAGGTCACGCCGGCCGGCGATCGAGCCGGGTTGAGTTTTCTGCAGCGGTTGAATGAACTGCACCGCCAGAACCGCCCCGGTGACACGGAGCTGGACGCGCGGATCAAGGCGTATGAAATGGCGGCCCGGTTGCAGCTGAGTGCTCCCGAAGCGACCGACCTGAGCCGGGAAAGTCAAACCACGCGAAACCTTTACCAGACCGATCATCCAGACATCGGTCCGTTCGGACGACAGTGCTTGTTGGCGCGACGACTGGTCGAGCGCGGCGTGCGATTTGTGCAACTCTATTGTGGAGCGGAGAACACGACGGCCAAGAAGATCCGTCCCAATTGGGACAGCCACGAAGACTTGCCCCGCGACCACGGCTACTGGGGCGCCGTTCTGGACGGCGGCGCCTCGGCGTTGTTGAAGGACCTGAAACAGCGTGGCATGCTGGACGAGACGTTGGTCATCTGTACGACCGAATTCGGACGTCAGCCGGCGGCGCAGGGCAATGGCCTGGGGCGCGACCACA
>NZ_JBFHKV010000952.1:0-3387 GCF_041595215.1 Stieleria sp.
CCGATCAACCAAGCCGGCCCCGCCGCAGGCATTTCGCTGGGGTCAATCGTGACGTGATGGGCGATCTTATTGGTCCGGCCGGAGTAGTCGGTTCCGTAGGCCGCGACGCGTGAAAGGACCGAGACGACTTGACCGCCCAGATTGACGCGTTGATGGGCAAGAGAAACAGGGTTTTCCGAAGCCCGACTGCTGTCCGGTGGAAATAGGTGTCGGTAGCTGGAGATCGCTTCCAACTTTCCGATCACATTGATCGGCATCCCTGCCGTCGTCAGGACCGTACAGAAACCTCGACTGCCATGACGCAGCCCTTGGGGCGCGGACGTGTAAAGTAATTCAGTACTCAAAGGTCACTCGAGTTGTTCCGTCAGCCAGCGACCATCGTCCAACGACGCGGTATCGCCGGTCGCTCCGACCAGACCGCCCGCCCAATTGTGCAGCGCCATCAACATCGGGATCTCGACCCAATACGGCTGCATGTCGCGCGGCCGAATCCCCAACGCGCCGGTTGCCGGATCGACCGTCGGACTGCTGCCGCTGGCGCTGACGGGGATAAACGTCAAACTGGTCGAGAACCCTTCGGCCGCGGCGACGATCTCGGGACAGATCTCCGCCATCAATTCGCCGACCCGCTCCGACGTTTCTTTGATGCGTCGGCTGTCGAGCGAGCAAAACTTACTGCCCTTGACCGGCAAATACGGCTCCTCGGTCGAAACATCCGGCAACAGATTCTTCCACGCATCCCACTTCGTCACAATCACGATCAGCGGACGCTGATGCAATTCATCGTCGCGAAGGCCGGCATGGCGACGCACCCGCTGGATCGCTTCCAACAGGATCGTGTCTTGACGCACCGTGGTCTCGCGAGCCAAGCGTGAGGTACGAGACACCATCTGCGGATCCTCGGTCTTGCCTTCGCAGGCGCGGCGAAAACGCGTGTCTTGAGTCGGATCGAAACAGAAGAACAAACACTTCGAACAGGCCAAGTGCCGCGTGACCGGGTTGACCGTCTTGTCCGCCCCCGGAAAGAAACTCTCCCCCGCGTTGTCGTACAGACAAACCAGCTTGGAAATCTCACGGTTGCGACGGTAACGCGGATGATTGGACAGCGGTTGCAGATTAAACATGAACGGCCGCGGCAACGAGACGCTGTGGTCGCCCATGTCGACCGTGTCATACATGTCCCCCTGCTCCTCCGTTTTCGCCAACGCGACCGGCGTGTCCAAATCCGGGTTCATGAACTGCAACTCTTCGTATTCATGAATCCGCGAATTCGTTTCCGCATCCACATCGCTGAGCGAAACGGCGAAACGTTTCGGCAAGGTCTGACGAAGCTTCCAGGACATCGACGTCAGAAAATAGCTTTTGCCGCACGCCGGGGCACCGAAGATGCTGAAGAACAGACTGGGCACCTGGTACATCGAACGCGGCACGTGCAGATGACATTTGGGACAGGCCATCCGAGTCGCGTACTGCCCCATCTCGTCGATCGCATCGCCCTGAGGACTGAACCGACTGGGCAAAAACCGCTTGGCATGCTGGAACCCCAATTTGGCATCGCCCAGCAAATCGGGGTGCTCGGCAATCCAAAGTGACTCCTCAGGCGCATAGGCATGCCAGCAATGCGGACACGTCACCTTGTTGAGCAACGTCAGGGCCTGAGTTCTTACTGCGGTCGGCATGCGGGAAAAGTCGCTCATGCGGGGAGGAATCTGGAAAGTGAACGCATCAGCAGTCTAGTCGACTAAGGGTCTCGATTCCAGCAATCAGCGCCTCCAGCATCCCGCACTCCTGGTGCCGGGCGATCGAATGTTCTCCCGGCCGGACCGATTGTAGGCATTGGTCCGTCATTGCGGCATCGGGTCAGGCACTTCGACCGATATTTGCCGTCGATGGCAGGTAGGGGGCGGCGGCCGGGCGGATGCGAAGCTGGAAGAACGCCGGATGCTGGGCCAGCAACAGGGAAAACATCGTCGCTCCGGATTCGCTCAACAGACCCAGCATCGAATCGTCCAACTTCGGCAGGGTTCGCAAATCAAAGATGGCCCGATTGAGTGTCGTGCCGAACGGGCCGTAGGGATACGCTGCCAACGTGTCTTCACGCAAGCGAAAGTAATCCTGTGACGTCGTCGGCGTCGTTGCCATCCCCTGCTGCTCGGCGGCGCGTTGGAAATCGCCTCGCTGTTCGTAGATGTCGATCAGCAATCCGACCGCGAGCTTTCGCGAAGGATTGGATTCGGGCGTCGAGTCGCGATAGCGTTGGGCATCGGTCAGGGCGCGACGATCATATTGAAAGAACCAATCCACCCGGCTTTTGTCGGTTTTGATCAGCATCGACAACGGGTTCAATTTCGTCGCCGTGCGTAACGCGTCGATCGCTTGCTCGCCCAAACCGAGCGCGGCCAACAGCAAGCCGCGCTGATGTTGGACCTGGAAGTTGTATCGGTACTTGCGATGTAATTCGGCGAAGATCCGATAGGCTTCTTCGAAATGATCCAGCGACTGCCATTCGATCATCGCTTGGGCCAATCGGGCGTCGACGGAGTTGGGATCTTTTTCGAGCGCCTTGGTCATACTGCTGCGCGCCTTTTCCAGATGGGCGAGCGATTCGGCCGCGTCGGTTCGTGAGGCCAAGGTCAGCGAAGCGAGGGCGATTGCCGCCAACGGTTCGCTCAACCGTGGGTCTTCTTCGTGGGCTTTTTCAAAACAACTGAGCGCCCGCATCAGTCCCTTGGTGCTGTCGGCATCCGCGTAGGCATGCCCTTTCATCATGCATCCGTAGGCCATCGGATCCGGCGCATCGCTCTTTTGCCCGCTGGTGACCAGGGCACGTCCGATCTGTTTGGCAACGTCCGACGCCACCGCGCTTTGCGTCAGGAATTGTCCTCCCGGCAAGGCGCCCGACTGCTCGGTCACAAACTGTTTGCCGTCGATCAGGCTGCCGTCGACGGCACTGACGAGTTGCCAGCTGACGACCCAATAGGTTTGTTGTCCCGCCGTCTGGCTTTCGAAGGCCCCGGTCAAAAACGCATCCACCCCCAATTCTTCGCCGAGCGCGACGAACTGTTCGGGCGTTTGGGCCGTCAACGGACGGAAGGGCAGCACCGTCAGGCCGTCCACCGCCGACAGTTCATTGACGAGCGCGGAGGCCAGGATTTCACCGTCGGCAAGGCCGCGTTCGGCCAACGGCGTCGCTCCGTCGGTCGGCTCCCCCGCCTTTGCGTTGATGTCACGAAGTTCCAACACCGCGATCGATTGGATCGATCCCAACCGCGAGGACGTCTTGCCCAATGACAGCCCGCCCAGCATGCCGCCGAACAGACCGCCGGCCAAGGTCGTCAACATGTGTCGCCGCAAGATCCCCTCGCCGGCTCCCTGTCGGTCGGCCGA
>NZ_JBFHKV010000953.1:0-3379 GCF_041595215.1 Stieleria sp.
ACCCGCGCGAGCATCTGTAAGGTGTCGTGTCCCGCGAGGTTGCGAATTTCCAACGTCGTTGACTTGAACAGCGACCGGGTTTGCCGATAGCGAATCGCGCAACCGCTGGAGTTCAGATCCACAATCTGACAGGGAATTTGATCGTCGCCTCCCAGCGGAGCAGGAACCAAAAGCCGGCATTGGATGTCGCGAACATCTTGCCCGCCGATCACTTGAAAGCGAGGCTCGTAGCGGTCATCGTCGGCCGTTGGGGGGACCGGAATCTTGTGTTTCGGTTTCTCCGCTGATCGTCGTGCGGGCGAATGAGTCCCGGAAGCTCCGGAGGTCGTGGTTGAAGCTGATGCTACGGTGGGCATGATTCGGCACTGGCGAGAGAAGGGGGGACCGAGGAAACCCTAGCATGCACGGTCCATCGCGCCGGCGGCATGATCGAGAACTCATTCGCTGACGCAATGGCCGTGACGTCCTCGGGCGATCTTGACGGTTGAAGAGACGCCCGAGGGCAATTCACGCCGTGGATCCGTTACACTGCGTCGAATGCGAGCGGTCCAAAACCGCAACTTGGTTTTGGTCCCGCCGACCCGTCACATCCCTGCTGAGCAACGCCCTGGAAATGCCCACTATGCGTCTTTTATTGTTAATCACCGCCCTTGTGCTGACGGCGGGTATCCCGCGAGTTGGCCTGGCCAAAACCCCCAACATTGTTTTTATCTTGGCGGATGATCTCGGCTACGGTGAACTCGGATGCTACGGCCAAGAGAAGATTCGTACACCGAACATCGACCGGCTCGCAAAGGACGGGATGCGGTTCCTGCAACACTACACCGGCGCGCCAGTCTGTGCTCCGGCGCGTTGCACCCTGATGACCGGCCAGCATCTGGGGCACGCCGAGATCCGGACCAACCGTGATTCCGGCAACGGGCGAATCTATCCCGGACAGTTTCCGATCACCGAACAGATCGTCACGATCGCCGAAGTGTTGCAAGACGCTGGCTATGCGACCGGTGCCTTCGGCAAATGGGGGCTCGGTCCGTCCAATACCACCGGTTCACCGATCAAGCAGGGATTTGATCGCTACTTCGGTTACAACTGCCAACGCAACGCCCACAGCTATTTTCCGCCATTCTTGGACAGCGACGAAAAAGAAGTTCTGATCAACAAGTACCCGATCCCCGGCCACGACCGCAAACCGGACGGAGAAGTGGTCGCGGACGACTATCGGGCGGAAACCTATGCACCGGATTTGATCCTGCAGGAGGCCGTCAAGTTTCTGGACAAGAACAAAGACAATCCGTTCTTCTTGTATTGCCCGTTCGTCGAACCGCACGTCGCCATGCAACCACCCCAAGAATGGATCGACAAGTATCCGACCGAGTGGGACGACCAACACGGACCCTATCGGGGCGAGAACGGTTACCTGCCCCACCCGCGGCCGAGAGCTGCGTACGCTGCGATGATCTCCGATTTGGATGAACACGTTGGGACCATCTTGGATCAACTGGACAAACACGGATTGACCGAAAACACCGTTGTGATTTTCACTTCTGACAACGGTCCGACGCACGGCAGCCGCAATCCCGAATTTCACGTCGGTGGAGCGGCCTGCACGTTCTTCAATTCCAACGGCGGATTGAAGGGTTACAAAGGAAGCTGCTACGAGGGCGGCATTCGCATCCCATGCCTGGTCCGCTGGCCCGGTCAGGTTGCCCAAGGCAGTGAAAATGATTTCCCGTCGTACTTCCCGGACTGGTTTCCCACGTTGGCCGAGATCGCCGGCGGCAAACTTCCCGAGCAACAAATACTTGACGGCGTCAGCTTGGTCGGTTTGATCCAGGGCAATGAAACGCAACGCAGCAAACCCTTGATTTGGAATTTCAACGGATACGGCGGAATCGTTGCGGTGCGAGATGGAGATTGGAAAGCGATTCGTCGCAACATCAACCAAAAACAAGCGGCCGATTGGGAACTTTACAACCTCGCAGACGACCCGGCGGAAACCAACGATCTGGCCAAGTCGCATCCGGATATCGTCAAGCGGCTCGAGCTGGCGTTCATCAATGACCGCACGTTCGAGCCCGATTTCCCGATGAAGATCTACGACGAACGTTAAACCGCCGCCGGCTCGCAGAACGCGACCAGGTTTGCGGTTTTTCGATTTGAGCCCGCACGCGTCAGCAAAGGGACCGCGCGGCGCCACTCGCTTGGCAAGTCCGACGTGCCATCGCTGGGATGACCGGATCCGATTGCGTTATCATGTCGGACCTGGTCAACCGTGATGAATTTCGTCGCCCTTTTGAACGAGCTTCTGCAATGCCAAACCCGTGGACTGGAACAGGAAACCCGTACACACGCGAAGAGGTGGTGGCGCGATTGCGCGCGACTCTTGATCGCGGCGAATCGATTCTCGCCGCGGGCGCCGGCATCGGCATCAGCGCCAAGTTTCTCGAGCAGGGCGGCGCGGATCTGATCATCATTTACAACTCCGGCCGTTTCCGAATGGCCGGTCATGGCAGCACCGCCGGCTTGATGGCCTACAGTGACGCCAATGCCGTGGCGATGGAGATCGGCGAGTACGAGGTATTGCCGATCGTGAAAGAAACACCGGTCATCTGCGGTGTCCACGCCTCCGACCCGCGACGGCGGATGTGGCATTGGTTGGGCAAAGTCAAAGAGATGGGTTTTTCCGGCGTCAATAACTTTCCGACCCACGCCATCGTCGACGGAAACTTTCGGCAGGTGTTGGAGGAAACCGGGATGAGTTTTTCCCACGAAGTCGAAATGGTCGCTTTGGCGAGCCAGATGGACCTTTTCAGCATCGTTTATGTCGCAACGGCCGAAGAGTCCGAGGCGATGGCCAAGGCGGGGGCCGACGCAATCATTGCCCACGTCGGCACCACGATCGGCGGCAGCATCGGCGTCACCGATGCCAGTTGTACGATCGAAGACGCTGCCAAACGCACGCAAGAGGTTTGTGATGCCGCAAAAAGTGTGCGTGACGACATCTTCTTGCTTTCCCACGGCGGTCCGATTTGTGGACCCGACGACGCCGCCTACATCAACCAACACACCGATGCGGTCGGCTTCGTCGGCGCGAGCAGTTTGGAACGCATTGCCTTTGAACAATCGTTGCTGAAACTGACGCGCGAGTTCAAGCAGATTCCGGTACGTTCGCGATGAAGACGATTGCCGTCCTCGGGACGTATGACACCAAGGGCGACGAGCTGGAGTTCGTTGCCCAGAAAATTCGTGACCAAGGTTTCGCGGTATTGACCATCGACGTGGGGACGGGCGAGCCGCCTCGCATCACGCCCGATGTCACACGCGACGAGTTGCTCTCGAGCATCGACGCGGATTTGAAGCCGATCGCCGGCGACCGCGG
>NZ_JBFHKV010000954.1:0-3377 GCF_041595215.1 Stieleria sp.
GAGGGATCGGGGACCGAATTCAAAATGAAATTGTCCGCCCAATCGGGCCACATTTGGGTTGTTTCGCGGAACGATTTCAACAACGTCGCCGCGGTCGCGCCGCCGCTGGGCAGTTCACGTAATTCCAGATACAGCGCACCATCCGTTGCCGAAGCGGACAAGGAGAACGCGGCGACATCGGGGATCAGCCATCGTTTCAGCGGCGCTCTGAGTTCTGGTAATGAAGATGCCAACATCTCGCGGCCGTCGGCGAACAGAAAGTTGGGCGTGACCAGAGCGACCAGATCACTTTCGACACTCGTTTGATTCCACAGCGTTTGCATGCTGCGGACCAAGGGGATCGACGCGCCCTCGGTCTCGGCGACCTCGCGAATTCGATCCAACGACGCGATGGCGAACCGTTGGGCCTTGCCGTCTTCGGGCGGTTTTCCTTTTTCACCGCCGCCGACGAAATACGCATCCCCGTCCAGGTCTTCGCCGGCGTAGAGAATCACGCCGTTGTCGGTGCGGGATTCCAAGGCTTGCCATTTCTCGCTCAACGTATCCAGTTCGACCGGTGCGACCAGGTCGATCGCCAAAGCGACTTCGGGCCATCCCTGCTTGCCGGGGAACAACGCCGCGGTACAGCGTTCGATCTGGTCCCGCGTCACTCCGGCACGCTGTTCGACCATGGCGATCAACGGCGACAATTCGGCATCAAAGGTCGTCGTCAACGTTTGCGCATCGGCGCTGGCCGAGACGCGTGCCAGGGGAATCGAAACGATCACCGCCGGCCCGGGTGGCAAAAGCTCCAAGGAAGGTGGTGGAGAATCGGCGGCATACGGTGGCACCCAAAGCAAGCGATCGCTGTCGACAATCTCATAGCCATTGACCAGCGTCGGCTCGTCGCTGGGCACCTCGCGCCGTGACTCACGGACTTCGGGGACGCGGTTGACGATCGAGGGGTTGGGCCGCGGCCGGGGCGGAGGTTCGATGGGGCCGCGTCCACGAAGCGCAATCGCCAAGCCCAACATCAACAGCGGCACGATCATCGTGCCCGCCAGGATCGGAATCCGGTTCTTGCGTCGTTTGCGACGCTTCCGTCGCGCGGGCGCCCCCGATTGCTCAGCCTCCGACTCAGCGGTCTCCCCGGCAGACGCTTGCTCGTCAGGCGCCTGCTCAACCGGGGCGAGCTCTGATGGCGGCTGATCGCGGGTTGGCTGAGTCTCGATCGTCGGCGGCTTGGGGGGAATCGAAGCGGGCTCGGCGGCGGCGTCCGGTGCGGCTTCAACCGGCGGTGCCGACGCTGCTTCAACCGGCGGTGCCGAGGACGTTTCCACCGGCGGTGTCGACCGCGTTTCCACCGGCGGTGCTGAGGCCACGTCAATCGGTGGTGCGGTGGGGGCTTCGACCGGTGGTGCCGAGGGCGTCTTCGCTGGTTTCGGTTTCGGTTTCGCTTGACGGGTCGGTTTCGGTTGGCTGTCGACCAGCTCACCGGCTCGTTGCAGAGCTTCGGCCATCGCCGCGGCGGATCCGAATCGGGCGGCGGGGTCTTTGGCCATCGCGTAGGCGAGCACACGCAGCAGCGGGTTCCCGGCGGCACCTTGCTCGACCGCCTCGATCAGTTCCGGTGGAAGCACCTCATTGTGCGCCGCGAACAGATCTCGATCGTCTTCGCCGGAGAACGCGGGGCGTCCCAGCAGCAACGAGAACAGCAAGCATCCCAGCGAATAGACATCCGACGCCGGCGTCGGCATGGCGGCCGGATCGGCCAGTTCGGGGGCGGCATAGAGCGCGGGCGGTTCGATGCGGTCGATCCAACTGGTGGAAAGATCGGCGCGAGGCGATCGCGCGGGGGAGGAGGGATCGCGGAGCAAGATCGCGCGGCCCTTGGGAGTCACCCAAACGTGGTCGGCGGCCACGGCCCCGTGTGCCATCACCAATCCGGAGTCGAGGGGTTGGTGCAGCGTTTCCAGTGCGTTGGCAAGGTCGACGCCGATGCGGATGGTCTTGCGGGGGCTCAGTGGTGGGTTGGATTGCAGCACGTTCAACAGCGGCGTGCCGTCGGGAAGCGGTGAGAAAATCTCGACCGTTTGCTCGGCGTTGCCCGCTTGGGCGCCACCGGACAATTCGATCGCCTGTAACGATTCCGCCTGGATTTCGCTGTGCACGGCCAGCCAGCCGCGACGCGTTTCATCCAGGCTGGCCAGGGGGACGCGGAGCAGGAATCCGTACCGCGGGACGGGGGCGTCTTCGCTGACCGGCGTTTGGACGGGAATCCAGTGCGAAAACGGTGCGACCGGCGCATCACTGGTGATCACGAACGAGCCGACTCGCAGCGTCGGTGGCTGCGGAAGGAGCAACTCGCCGGCCTGAAACTTTGTCAGAACGCCGCTGCGGACCAGAAACGCTGCGAGCGGTTTGGCGTCCTCGCCGGTCGATTTGTCCGGCGACTGTTCGAACGCGGCCGAATAACGTTGGCAACTCCCCGCGTCGGCGAGTCCAGATTGGACCAAACGAGACCAGAATTCGCTCTGTGCGATCGACATGCAGGCAACACAACTACGGATTTGGATGAGAAGACCAGATTACGACGGTTCAGGAGAAAGTTTAGCTGATGCGGTGGAAATCTGGCGTATTCGCCCCCCGCGCTTTCCCGCTCGATCGTTAATTGCGACCAATAATTCCATACGGGTGGGTGGGAACGCTGTAAATCCTTGGCCCGTTGAATTAACTTCGGCCGTGGCCCACATTCGGTGGGTGACGTCCGGCTCCGACTCAGGTACCAAGTTTTGAATATTGTCTACGTAACTTCCGAAGCAGTACCGTTGGCAAAAACGGGCGGGTTGGCCGATGTCTGCGGCACGCTGCCCCGCGAAGTCGCCGCGCTGGGACACCGCTGTGCCGTGATCCTGCCCGCCTTTCGTAGTGTTTACCGGGCCGGTCTCAAGATCGACACGACCGATATCAGTTTTGCGATCCCGATGTCGCCAGGAAAACTGGTGGGGGGGAGGCTGCTGCGGTGTCTGCTTCCCGACAGCGACGTCGTCGTTTGGTTGATCGACCAGCCCCAGTACTTCGACCGCGAATCACTTTACGGAGACGCGCTGGGGGACTATCGGGACAATGCCGAGCGTTTCACGTTCTTCTGTCGTGCGGCGCTGGCCGCCCTCGCGCGGATCGAGATGGACGTCGATGTGCTGCATTGCAACGACTGGCAATCCGGATTGATCCCCGCCCTGCTGCAGGCGTCACCGAAAGCGTTTGGGTCGCTCGGAAAGGCCGCGACCTTGATGACCATCCACAACATGGCCTACCAGGGTCAGTTTCACCATGACGCGTTCAAGTGGACGGGCTTGGATTGGAAACATTTCACCCATGAGACGTTCGAGTACTAC
>NZ_JBFHKV010000955.1:0-3369 GCF_041595215.1 Stieleria sp.
AGCAATGTCGCCGTCTGGAACACCGTGATGAAAAACTATGAATCCACGTTGAGCGCTTGGAACGAGTTTCTGACCGCGAACTAAAGCCCACCTACGTCACTTTCGACACCCTTTCGAGAATGTTTCAGCTGTCGCTAAAACGAAAGATCTATCTCGGCTTCGGCATCATCTTGATGCTGGTGTTCGGCAATGCGCTGGCGGTCTATATCGGATCCAAACGGATCACGAACGAAACCAACCGGATGAGCGAGATCGAAGCGGTCAACGCCGTCGTGCTCGGCTTGGATCGCGATGTTCAAGAGCTGCGGTTGCGGGCCGACCGCTTTGTCTTTTCCGGCCGTCAATCACAGTCCGACGCCGCCAAGGAGATCTTTGAGCGGCTCCGCGTCAACATCGAAACGGCAACGAAGCAGCAGACGGATCCCGAATTGGTAACGCTGTTCGAACAGATCAACTCACGCGTGACGGAGTATGCAGAACATTTTGATTCCGTCATCGTCGAACGAAAAATCCGGCAAGACCTGGTCGAACAGCAGTTGCCGGCATTGGCCAAACGGATCGAAGATTGCACGTCGCGATTGTCCGATCAGTTGTCCGGACTCGAGGTCGATGATCAAAACCGTTTGGCATTGGTGCGGTCCCAATCCGCCTTTTCCCGAGCGGAAAAGTTTCTGTTGAAGTATTTCGAAAATCCCGACGGTGAATTGGTCGCCGCGTCGATCGAAGCGATCAACAACGCCGTCTCACAACTCGATCAAATTCAAGTTGACGGGGGACAAGTCGAAGAGATCATTCAGGCGATTCGGGACTATGAAGGTGTCGGACTGCGGGCCGTGCAAGCGACACGCAGTTATCTGTTTCTTCGCAACGTGGTCATCGCCGGTGAGGAGTCGGAGGTGTCGTACTATTCGGCGCAACTGCGTTCTCAAGCCGAAGCTCGCCGTGAGTTCATCGCCTCGCAGTTGGCGGCCACCACGTATCGTGTCCGGCTACTCTCCTTGGGCATCGTCGTGACCGCCGTCGGATTGTCGTTGTTGATCGCTACCCGATTGGCGCTGCTGATCGTCACCCCCATTTCCGATCTGACCAAGACGTTCGAGCGACTGTCCAGTGGGGAGGTGTTGGCAGATGTGCCGGGGACCGAAAGGACCGACGAGATCGGCAAAATGGCCACGGCGGCACGCATTTTTAGTGACCAAAACCTGCGGACCCGAGAACTGTTGCAGCAGTCCCAGGCACTCGGACGTGAACTCCGTGAAAAAGCCTCGCAGCTGCAGGCGACCAACGAAGAACTCGACAGCTTTGCCTACGTGGCCTCGCACGACTTGCGTTCACCGCTGCGCGGGATCAAACACTTGGCCCAGTGGATCGAAGAGGATGTTCGCGACGACCTGTCCAGTGACGGCGAAGTCTATCTGGACAATCTGAAAGTCAGGGTCGGCAAACTGGAAGTCCTGCTGGAGGACCTGTTAGATTTCTCACGCGTCGGCAGAATCAATCCGCCTTCAGAGATCGTCGAAGTTCGATCGGTGCTTGAAAACATTGTCGACATGGTCAGCAATCCGCAATCGATTGAAGTCAAGTGGCCGGATGATCTGCCGGTGTTCGAAACCGTTCGACCGCCGCTCGAACAGGTGTTCATGAATCTGGTCGGCAACGCGATCAAGCACAACGACAAGGGCGCCCAGGGCTGCGTCGAGGTGACGTGGGCAGACGGCGACCATCAGTTTCGATTCTCCGTCCGCGACAACGGCCCCGGGATCGAAGCGACCAACTTCGATCGTATCTTTCAGATGTATCAGCGAGTCGGCAATCCCACGGTCGAAGGCAGCGGCATGGGGCTGGCGATCGTCAAGAAGCAAGTCGAATACTTCGGCGGCACGATTGAAGTGGAATCAGAACTCGGCCGCGGAACCACCTTTCATTTTTCCTGGCCTCGCGAGCTAGCGGCAACGTCCCCTGAAGCCTTCTGTGGAGCATCGATATGAGCAATGGCACGCCGACAATCTTGGTCGTCGAAGACGACTTCGTCGATCTGGAAATCATCCGACGGGGAGTGGCAAAACGTGGTTTGAAGGCCGACATCCTCAACGCGACCGATGGCGCCGCGGCGCTCCAGTTGTTGCGTTCGGACCGCTTGACGCCGGAGCAACGCGGTCAGCTGGTCGTGTTGCTGGACATCAACATGCCGGGAATGAACGGGCATCAGTTTCTGGACGAAATCCGAGCCGACGAAACGCTTCGCCATACCGTCATTTTCATCCTCACCACCTCGGATCACCCGCGCGACGTGACGCGGGCCTACGAACGGAATGTTGCCGGATACTTTGTGAAGTCGAACCTGGGGGGGCTGTTGGAAACGCTCTCCTCGTATCTCAATCACGTCAAATTTCCTCCCGTGGCAATGTTACAAACCAGCTGATTGTCGGTGTTCCTTCAACTCAGCTGAACAAACCTGCATCCCGCGCCACGGCGATCTACGTATTAATTGAAGCAATCGCAAGCCTCGGTCACCCCTGCCGGCATCCCTCCCAAAACGTGCCATCGGTGATTCGCACACCCGGCCTGTCCTGATTGCCCTCCACTGGCTCCCGCCCCTCCAATCCCCCACCTGGAGAACCAAAATGTCAAGCCTGATCAGCAAGCCGTCCCGAACACGCAAACGCCCCTTACAACAGGTGGTGCAAGCCCGCTTGGCCAAGCGGAAGGCGAGCGGGAACGACGGAGGGTGGAGCGATCCGTCCAAGGCGACTCGGACACCACGGATCCTGTGCATCGACGATGACCCCGAGATTTGTCGCACGTTGGAAATGCGTCTGAGTGAGTACCAGGCGGAAGTCCTGGTCGCCTACTTCGGTACGCAAGGGTTTTGGGAAGCGATCACCGATCATCCCGATCTGATTCTGATGGATGTCTCGATGCCCAGTGGGGACGGACGCTTTGTGTTGGAATCATTGCGAAACAACCAGGCGACCGAGGGGATTCCCGTGATTGTATTGACGGGCATGCGTGACCCCGAATTGCAAGCTGAAATGCTGGCGTTGGGTGCGGACAGCTTTCTCAATAAACCGATTCATTTCGATGTGTTGCTCCGCGAAATGCAATCCTTCGTCCAACTTTCAAAACGCACCGAGTAGCCCGCCGCGTCTTGGTGAACTGCCACGCCGTCGCGAACTGCTCGGACGCGACGGAAACGGGGTGGGGCCGAAAACGCACAACCGCGAAGGAGAGAGTCATGGTGATCGCAGAACAAAAGACGCAGTTAAGAATCCTATTGATCGAAGATGATTGCGTTGACGGCGAGTCGGTCACGCGATCGCTGAACAAGGCGTTTCCCAATTGCGGCGTCCGGCGTGTGCGATGCTTGGG
>NZ_JBFHKV010000956.1:0-3359 GCF_041595215.1 Stieleria sp.
CTAGACCGTCCACTCGTATCCTAACCCAGGTTGCAACCTGCAGGGGTGAACTCTGGCGGGTTGGGGGCAGCGTGCCATGTGCAGCCGGAATGCACTGGGACTCAAACGCTCGCACCCGCTGCCAGGATCCGTTCTAATCGAGTCCCATCACGGGTCCGCCCGAGGGGCGACGAAGTTCTGGCGCCCGACGGAACCCTGTTCCTCCGAAAGCATGGAGAGATAGTACTTCGTGATCCGATTGGCAGTCTCTTGAATGAATCCGTAACTTGGTCGCTAAAACGTGAATGCAGCCCTTATCGCATGTATTTGCCTTTGGTTCACTCTGGCGTTCTTGTTGTTCCTACTTGCACCGTATGAACTGCAGTTGCGTGGCGCTCGCTCCTCGAGCTTTCACTGGCTCGGTCTTCCAATCCGGCGCGCAAGACTCGACATCGAATACGAGAACATTCGCGTGCACTTGCTCGATAACGAGGACTATCGGGCGTGCGACATTGATGGCGACATGCTTGTGCTAACGCTGAACTTCCTGCGAGTGACTGTCTTGCGTGCGCCACGCGGTAGCGAGCTAATCTTTCGATTTCCAATTGGACTCGTTGCATTTTTTGTCGTGTTTGGCTGGGCAAGCATCACGATATCGTCTCAGTTTCCAGCAGAAAGTTTATTGGAGTGGGCAGCTGTCACCTTTCTCGTGTGCTTCATGACGGGACTTCCGCTACTTGTGTGGCGTCTTTTGCACACAGTCGCGGTCGAGGAATCGACGACGATGCTCAATGACATTTCGAGACTCACTCGTGAGTCTTCGTCGACACGGCTAGAGACGCAAGGGACGCGATGAACAGGATCGCGCCAAACCCTACTGGGAAGGAACACAGATTGACGACGCAAGCGTGTACCGGAGGTGGCGCTGCGCTGACCTCCGGCGACTCGCTGCGATCCCTTGGGGGATGCGTTGCCAGGCCGCGCCGGGTCGGTCGAGCCGTTTGTCGACTCACCGACCGACGACTCGCCGCCGAGAGGCGGCGTTGGGGCGGGGCATCCAAGCGGTTGAACCGGCTGGAAGCAGATCCCACCGGTTTGCGTCGCTAGACTTCCAGCGGTGTGGTGTCGGCGGCGGCGTGTTGGTCGGCGTTGATGCGGGTGATCAACTCTTGCAACACCCGCTCGGCGGCTTCGTGTTCGACCTGGCATGTGCCCGCGGCTTCATGACCACCACCGCCGTATTGGTAACAAAGTTCACCGACGTCGGTGCGGCACGATCGGTCCAGGATCGATTTGCCGATCGTGAACACCGTGTTCTGTTGTTGTTTGCCCCACAGCACGTGGATCGAAATGTTGCACTGTGGGAAGACCGAATAGATCACGAATCGGTTGGTCGCGTAGATCGTTTCTTCATCACGCAGATCCAACACGACCAGGTTGTCATGGACCGTGGAACAGCGTTTGAGTTGCTCTTGGGCAAGCTCACGATGTTCCTCGTACAGTTCGACACGCTCGCGGACATCGGGCAACAGCAGGATGTCTTCGATATCCAGATCGCGGCAGCAGTCGATCAGGTCCATCATCAGCTGATAGTTGGAAACGCGGAAGCTGCGGAAGCGTCCCAGACCGGTGCGCGCATCCATCAGGAACGAAAGCAACGCCCAGCCTTGCGGGTCCTGGATTTCGTCGGCGGAGAACTTTGCCGCGTCGGCTTTGTCGACCGCTTCCATCATGGATTCGCTGATTTTCGGGAACCGTTCGCGGCCGCCGAAGTAGTCGTAGACGACGCGTGCGGCGGAATCGGCGCTGGTTGACAGCACGTAGTTGTCGGTTTGTTGGCCTTCGTTACGGATTTCTTCACTGCTGTGGTGATCAAAGCACAGGTGGCAACCCGGCACGTAAGGCAGGTTGGTCAGAATGTCATTTTCCGTCACCTCGATTTCGCCGTCTTGCATGTCCTTGGGATGAACGAATTTGATTTCGCCAAGGATGTCGAGTTCTTTCAGCAGCAACGCGCAGACGAGTCCGTCAAAGTCACTTCGGGTCAGCAAACGGTATCGTTGATTTGTGTTGGTCATGTGCCCACGTCCGAGACAGGTGTTGTTAGATATTTTCCCGCTGCGCGACAATCTTTGCACCTGGATCGGTGGCACAGCGACGGGAAAGTCTAGAACGTGAAACGGTCCGACAACGGCGAATTTAGGCAGGAAGGAATTGCAGCGGTTGCCTGGATCAATGCGGCGGGTTTCCCCTCACGACATTGCGTTGGTGAGCGACGCGACGCGGCTGATCAGCCCGGCGGCGTCGACGGGTTTGGCCATGAATTCGCTGCATCCGGCCGCGAGGGCATCATTGATTTCATCGCTGGTTGCGCCGGCGGTCAGCGCGATCACGGGCACGGTGTAGCCTTGGTCACGAATCTGTTGCGTCGCTTCGCGGCCATCGAGCTCGGGCATTTGCATGTCCATCAGCACGCAGGCGAACGGTTTGTTTTCCGCTTCGGCCTGGCGGACGGCTTTGACGGCTTCGGCGCCGTTGACGACTTCGACGACATCGGCACCGGCGCGCGTCAGCAACCGGGTCGTCACCAGTCGGACGTCTCGGGCATCATCGGCGACCAGGACCCGGGCATTGATGCGTGGCAGATTGTTGATGTTGGTCCGACGTGGCTTCAAATCCTCCGCCGTCGGTTCGATCATCTCGGTCGACTCTTCCACCGGTAAACGCAACACGAACTCGCTGCCCTCGCCTTCGACGCTGGTCGCCGTGATGTCGCCGCCGAGCAAGTTTGCCAGTCGTTTGCTGATCACCAATCCCAGCCCGGTACCTTCGACGCCGACAATCTTGCGATCATGGACTTGGCTAAAGGTTTGGAACAATCGTTCGAGATTGCTTTCGGAAATACCGATGCCGGTGTCGATCACACGAAATTCGATGACGTTCGGTTCTTGGGCGTCCATGGAAACCACCACCCGCACGCTGCCTTCGGGCGTGAATTTGAGCGCGTTGCCGATCAGATTGACCAGGATCTGTTCCACGCGTGAGCGATCACTGCGCAGCCGACTTGGCAAAGCGCCGTCAAACTCGATCGTCAGCGGGACACCCGAGGATGCGCTACGGTGCCGCATCAATTCGTTGATGTCGGCCAGCATGGGGACCAATTTGAATCGCGACCGGCGGACTTCCAGCTTGCCGGCTTCGACTTTGGAAAGATCCAGAATGTCGTTGATGATCCGCAGCAGGAAGCGGCCGTTGCGGATCACGGTTTCCAGGTTATCCGGATCGACGTCGTTGCCCTCGCGGATGTCACGCAGCGACAGATCGGCAAAGCCAAGGATCGCGGACATCGGCGAGCGGATTTCGTGACTCATGTTGGTCAG
>NZ_JBFHKV010000957.1:0-3357 GCF_041595215.1 Stieleria sp.
ATGTCTTGACGGCCATCGCCGGAGAAATCGGCAACGAAGCTGAACATGCTGTTGCTGGGACTTTCCGCGGGCGGCAAAGCGATCGGTTCATAAAACGCGTGAGAGCGTTGAAAGTCGGGACCTTCATACCAAAACGGTCCGGCGACCACGTCCAAGTCTCCATCGCCGTCGATGTCACCGCACGAAACGCCGTCGCAGTAATACAGGTCGTTCAAGACCAGTCGCTCGAATCGGATCGCATCACCGGACGTGGGTTGCGACGGAGCCGGCGGTTGTTGCGCTGCGACAATCGCTATCGAGAAAACCAACCAACAAAGCAGGGTCAGTGCACGCGTCATCTCAAAGCCTGGCAGAAAGAAGCGGATCAAAGCGGCCCATCATACACCGCGAATTTGACACGCGGGGTCGCAATCAATCGCGGAGTCTGAACCGACGGGCTATAGTGCTACGCAGAACCATTTCAGGTGAACAGTCGGGAGGAGATCAAACAGACATGTTCGGGTTGTTCGGCTCCAAGCCACCCCTGACGACTCGCCAGCGGGCCGAGTTGGAATTACTGATGCGACGCATCGTCCAACGCATCGGCGAATCAACGGTGCAAGAAACGGAAATGGTGTGCGAGTTAGGCCAACTGTCATTGGATCTTGCCGACGAAGAATCGCTGCTGCTCAGTGCGGCGGCGGAAGTCCGGCGCCGGATGCAGCTGACCGACGCCAATGTTCAACTGAAAATCGTTCGGGATGATTCCATCGATGCGGCAGCCGTCTACATGCTCGGCGATCCCGCGACCATTTTGGTCGGTGATGCGACGCTGCAAGATCCCCTACGCAGCGTGGTGGCGCTAGCACATGAGTATTCACACCATCTTTTACTTGGCAACGGAGAAACCACGCGATCGAACTCGGATGAACGACTGACCGATCTGATTCCAATCTGTTTCGGTCTCGGGATCTTACAGAGCCACGCAAGTTCGTATTTTCTATCCTGGACCGTCGGCGAATCAAATGCGTTCGCCGCGTCCAAGATGGGCTATCTGAACGCAGAGGAAATCGGATACGCGTTGGCGTTGCTGGCGCGCTGTCGTGGCGAGACCGCACCGGATTGGATGCGTCGGCTGCGTGACGATTCCAGAGTCACGATGAAACGGGCCCAGCGATATTTCCGCGACCACCAACGAAGCGGCGGACAGATTCTCTTTGACGCCGGCCAGATCCCCGACCTGCCGTCGTCACAGGGAAAGCTGTTGAACTGGATCCAGGGAGACGACCCAACGTTTGCGTTGGCCGCGATGTGGCGGTTGGCCGGAATGGACTCGTTCGACACAGCCACGATCGACGTCTTGTTGGCCGCGACCGAATCGTCCGATCGTGACGTCGTTCCGATGGCCATCACACTGCTGGCAGGCACCGAACACCATGACCAACGCGTCGTCGTGCAGTTGACCGCTTTGATGGGAGATCGACGCCCCGGTGTCGCGATCGCTGCGATGAGAGCGGCGTATGCGCTCGGGATCGACCTGTCGGATCACATCGGCGAAATGACAGCGTTGCTGGACGATCCGTCCGTGGATTTTGCCGCAGTCGTTCAGCTGATCGGCCAGCTGGAAGAACAGGGGCAACGCGCCGATGCCGCGATCTGTAAACATTTGGCGCGATCGATCAGGAATTTGGAGGATGAAAAGACAGACATGTTGCTGCGTTGCCTGCGCAGCATCTGCACCGACCCTGCCGCAACGATCACCAAACTGATGCCTCAGATGGACCAGGAGGAGGCCCTTCGCTGGCTGCAGCGCAGACACTAGGGAGCAATCCGACGCCCGCGGTTGAATCGCGGCGACTGTTCGCCTTGTCGATGTGGGATTATCGTGGTCAGCCTCTCACCTTGATTCACCTTCGCTCCCATTTTGACCGCTGATGATTGACGCGTTTACCAATACAGCCCGCTTTGTCTCTGCCCTGACCCTCCTCACAGCGTTGGCCGCATCACCCGGCAGCGTCAGTCACGCCACCGATTGGACGATTCCCGTCGCCGGCAATGCGTTTCAAACTGCCCCGAACCCGGGCGGTCGAGGTTTTCGGCGAGATGCATCGATCGCCTGGTCCGATCCGGACCAGATCTATACGGTCTTCTTTCGGGTGGATCGCCCCGCTGTCTTGGAGCTGGCGATTCGAGCACGTGTCGCTGACGGTCCGAGCAAGTTGGCCGTCCGCGCCGCTGAACAAACCTTCAACGCCGCGATCCAATCGCCGGACTTCTCCGTCAACCCGGTCGGGCAGATCGAAGTCCCCGAGGCCGGTTACGTCCGCGTTGATCTGCAAGGGATCGAGCGTGGTGGAAGCACCTACGCCGACATCAGTGACGTGATCGTCGCATCGGAGACCGACGGCCTGTCGCTGGACTACGTGAAGTCCAACGCGGGCAACATGTTTTACTGGGGGCGTCGTGGTCCTTCGGTGCATCTGCGTTATGAAGTCCCCCGCGATCAAACGCTGCAATACGCCTACAGCGAACTCACCGTCCCCGAAGGCCAAGACCCGATCGGTTCCTACTTCATGACCAACGGTTTCGGTGAAGGTTATTTTGGGATTCAGGTCAACGGTGCAAACGAACGTCGCGTCCTGTTCTCGGTCTGGAGTCCCTTCAAAACTGACAACCCGCGTGACATTCCCAAAGACCAACAAATCGTGATGCTTGCCAAAGGCCCCGAGGTGCACGTCGGCGAGTTCGGCAACGAAGGCTCCGGCGGCCAGAGTTATCTGGTCTACCCGTGGAAGGCCGGGACGACCTACCGTTTCTTGACCGAAGTCCGACCGGACGGACAGGGGAACACGATTTACACGTCGTGGTTCGGAGACAAAGCCCGGCAGACCTGGCGATTGATCGCAAGCTTTCGACGTCCCCAGACGGACACGCACCTGACGGGATTCCACGGATTCCTTGAAAACTTTTCGCCGACCCACGGGCACATCGAGCGTCGTGCAAACTACGCGAACGTTTGGGTGCGCGACATCAACCAGCAATGGCATGAATGCACCCGCGCGCGATTCTCGGTCGATGCAACCGGCCGGGGTCGTCACCGCTTGGATTTCACCGGCGGTGCCGATGGCGATCACTTCTTTCTACGCAACTGCGGTTTCTTTGACGAAACGGGTCGACCGGGCGAAACCTTCACCCGCAGCTCCACCTCCGACGCGCAGCCGGAGATCGATTTCGACGCGTTACCGCGGGGCTGAGGCCGCTGGTGTCTAGGCTCTAGCCGATCCTCCACTAGCATTTCGCCGCACCATGGTTTTCGGTTAGGCGGTAGTGGACGAGGCGACGAGTCCTTGCCAAGATGCCGACTACACAGGACTCGTC
>NZ_JBFHKV010000958.1:0-3343 GCF_041595215.1 Stieleria sp.
GAGTACTTCACCACCTGGATGCAGCGTGACGCGTTGGGCGGGTTCAACGGCAGCAACCTGACATTCCATGGCGGCTACCTGTTCGCGCACTACTTCCTGACCGGAGAGCACATTCCGCTGAAGCGAAGTTCGGGAACGATCGATCGCGTCAAACCCTTCGAAAACTTCTTCGTCGTCGACCGCTGCACCGGCGGCACCGGAAGGGGTTGGGGTGCGTTGGGCATGGGGCTGCGTGCGGATTACCTGGATTTGTCTGATTCCGATATCCGCGGCGGACAAGGGTATGCGTTGACGGCCGGTCTGAACTGGTACTGGACCGCGTACTCCAAGATCCAAGCCAACATGGTGATGGGTGAAATCGAGAATGCCGGCCAAGGTCGCTCGGCCGTGCCGCTGGCCGCCGGGATCGATGGCGACTTCAGCATCCTCGGTTTCCGCTACATGATCGACTTCTAACGATCCGTTCAATGTCAGACGCCCCAACGGGTGTTTTCACAAACCACTCCATTTCAAGAAGAAGTCATGTCCATTCAAAAAACCATTCAGGCCGGCCTGTTGCTGGCCGCCGCGCTCTGTCTGCTCGATTGCCACAGTGCGTTTGCCCTCGGCGGTAAACTGCTCGATCAAACCGGCTGTGCGTGCTGCCCCGTGTGCGACCATGTTTGCAAACTCGATGCCGAACAGGTCGAAGAGGAAAAGACGTGTTTCACTGTCGAATCCAAAGCGATCTGTATTCCACGAGTTGTCTTTCCGTGGCAGAAAGCCAAAAAAGCTGCCTGTGCGTCGTGCACGGCCTGCGACGGACTCGGCTGCACCGCGTGTGTGCACAACGGAGCCCGTGTCCGCAAGGTCTGCGTGCTGAAGACTGAAAAGTACAAGTGCCCCGCCTGCGAGTACACCTGGACGGCGGAAAAGAAGGATCGCTGCGGCTGCTGCCCCGGTTCGTGTGCAGGTGCCTGTGGGGGCGGAGCGGGCTGCGATAGCGGATGTGCCGCCGCCCCGCTGGCATTGCAGCCCAGCCAAGCATCGGTGCTGCCGGCACCGGTCGCCGAGCCCGCGGTGGATGCGTCTGCCGATGCACCCGTCGATGCGGCGGACTACTATCGGTCCCCGTCAGAGGCTTTGCCGACACCGACGGCGGCCCCGCCGGCACCCGTCGCCGAGTGATTGCCCAATCGAAACTCCCGGTTGGTTCCATTGCCTCGTCGTTGCCCATTGGCAACGGCGAGGTTTTTTTGTGGAGCGTGGTCGGGGGGGCAGCATTGCAATGCCCCCGAGAACGCATCGAACGCCTACATTAGACACTCCTTCTACCGTAGAACCTGTCAGGAGACCGCTGCATGTCCCGAGCGTTATTGGTGATCGATGTTCAACGTGAGTATTTCGACGGAGCACTGCCGATTTCTCATCCCGCCGGACACCTCGAACGCATTCTGGAGGTGATGGATCGAGCGGCCGAAGCGGGGGTGCCCACCGCCGTCATTCGCCACCACCAAGCCGATCCCGAATCACCGATTTTTCGCAAGGATTCAGAGATGTGGCAATTGCACCCCGACGTCCAATCACGCCCCCGTGATGTGCTGATCGACAAGCAATGGCCCGGATCGTTTACCGGAACCGAGCTGGAGGATTGGCTGAAGAAAACAGCTGCCGACACGATCAGCATCGCCGGATACATGACCCACATGTGCTGTGACACGACCGCCCGCCAAGCCTTTCATCGCGGCTACAAGGTGGAGTTTTTGCGTGACGCGACCGGCACACTGACGGTGGAAAACGAAGCCGGCAAGGCGACCGCGGAACAGTTGCATCAATCAATTCTGGTCGCGCAGCAAATGTTTATCAGTGAAGTGATCGGCAACGAGGCTTGGATGCAACGTGTGGAGTGAAGCTCTAGTAGGCAGCCGTTTATCGCGAGCCTACGGGCGCTCACCTGAGGAAGCCACGCTTAACTGAGTGGTGTTGGGCTTTAATCGACAGGGCTAACCGCCACCGGTCGGTGGGCGGGAAGCTGGGCTTTGAAATCGCCCAGGGAATGCCAATGATGCGTCTGATTCAAGTCGACCTCGGTAATCGCGATCGTTCCGAACTCGTCGGCGGCGGCCAGGGCGGTGCCGTCGAGTCCGTAGATCGCTGATCGAATCCAGTTGTCGGTCGACTTGGTGTACGTGCTGCTGACTAGGTAGACATGGTTTTCACACGCCCGCGCTTGGGCCAACAGTGGATTGCATCCCCAAACCGGCCAGGCGATGACGTCAGCGCCGTTGTTGGCCAGTTCCCGCGCGACTTCGGGAAAGAAGCCGTCGTAGCAGACCATCATGCCGACCTTGCCGAAGCGGGTCGAGAAGACCGGGTATTCGTTTCCGGGCATGATGCCGCCTTCGATTTCGCTGCGGGGCAAGCAGACCTTTCGGTACTTGCCGACGATGTTACCGTCGGGGCCCAACAGGACGGCGACGTTGTAAATCAAATGGCCGTCGCGTTCGAGCAGTCCGGCGACAACGTACATGTCATGTTGCTTGGCCAGTTCGGCAAAGTAGTCCGTCGACGGCCCGGGGATCGGCTCGGCAGCGTCGGCATAGGTTCCCTTCGTGCCGTAGTAGGTCAAGGTTTCCGGTAGTACGACCAGGTCGGCGTCTTGCTTGGCGGCTTGTTCGATCAACGGCGCGAACTGGCGGCATTTGTCCATCGAGGTTTCGCCGCCGCGTGGTTGGTAGTGGATGGTCGCCAAGCGAACCAGGTTCTTCGGCGGAGCCGGTGCCGTTTCCAGCCGAGCCTGCTTCCAACGGACCGACGAATGCGGATCGCCCCACCGAAAATGCAGTTCGATCGTCGCCGTTGTTGCGTCGGGCGGTGCCAGGTAGACGCCCGCTAGTTCGTCCCAGCCGTCGTGTGTTCCCACCACCGCGGGAAACTCCGGTTCCGACTGTGGCCGAATCCCTCGGCGAAAGGAGTCGATGGCCGGCGCGGCATGTTTGACTTTTTGGCCGTTTGGGTCACGCCACAGCACTCGTGCGATCGCGGAGCGGCGGGGGTGTTCGATCCCGTCGGTTTTTCTCAGCACCGAGAATTGGTAGTGCCGACCGCCGACGACGGGGACGCTGCGTCGCCAATGCCCGCTGAGCCCCTGGCGATCGTCCGCTCGGATGATGAGTTCCAGCCCGGCCGGGTCCCCGTCGGCGGAGGGCGTCGTTTGAAAGATCGGTTGGATCTCCTCGCGTGGGGCCAGGCTTTTCCAACCTTCCGCCGTCGCGTCCTCGGCTGCCGATGGCGTGGATCCCAGCAAGGCCAGCGCGACCAACACGACCAGCGGGAAACGATTCAAACCCATCAGATTTCTCCA
>NZ_JBFHKV010000959.1:0-3340 GCF_041595215.1 Stieleria sp.
CCGGATGACGCTGCCCAATCCGATCATGGTCGCCTCGGGAACCTTCGGCTACGCAAGGGAGATGGAGCACGTCGTCGATGTCTCTCGCCTGGGCGCAGTGCTGCCCAAGACGATCACGGCCGAACCACGGATCGGCAACGCACCTTGGCGGACGGTCGAAACCTCCGCCGGATTGCTCAACGCGATCGGCTTGGACAACGATGGCGTCGATGCGTTCATCCAACACCACTTGCCCTACCTACAATCCTTGTCGACGCCGGTCGTCGTCAGCGTGGCCGGACGTACCCAAGACGAGTTTGTCACCCTGGCCCGACGGATCGGTGAATTCGGCGTCGCCGCGGTCGAGCTGAATCTGTCCTGTCCCAACGTCAGCGGAGGCGTCGACTTCGGCACCCACGCGACCAGTTGCCATGACGTCGTCGCCGCGGCGCGCGAGGCGTGCGCGGTCCCGATCCTGGCGAAACTGACGCCCAATGTGACGCGGATCGCAGACATCGCCAAGGCCGCCGCGGAAGCCGGTGCCGATGCCGTCTGCCTAATCAACACCGTGTTGGCCATGGCCATCGACTGGCGACGACAACGACCGATGCTGGGCAACGGAATGGGCGGCATGAGCGGTCCGGCGATCAAACCGATCGCGCTGCGATGCGTTCACCAAGTCGCCTCAGCGGTCGACGTACCGATCATCGGAATCGGCGGCATCGCCACGATCGACGACGTCATGCAATTCCTCGTCGCAGGCGCCTCCGCCGTGCAAATCGGAACGGCCAATTATTATGACCCCACCGTGTCGACTCGGCTGGTCGACCAATTGCCGACCGCCCTGGCCGAACTCGGCGCCGCCCGCGTGGCAGACGTCGTCGGCACGCTCAAGGTCTGAACCGGAAAAGGAAGCTCGGCGATGGCACTGTTGACGATTGCGGATGTATCCATCGGGTTCGCCGGTCCGCCCCTGCTGGACGGCGTCACCGCCCAGATCGAACCCGGCCAGCGGATCGGATTGTTGGGCCGCAACGGAGCCGGCAAGACAACCTTGCTGAAATTGCTCGCCGGTGAGCTCCAACCCGACCACGGTGAAATTCAACTCGGTGACAAGACGCGCGTGGCGCGATTGACCCAAGACGTGCCCGCGCACCTGTCGGGCACCATCGCCGACGTCGTGCTGTCCGGCATCCCCACCGAAAAGATCGCCGACCCGACCACCCAATGGGAAGCCGAGCATGCCGTGGAGACGACGCTGTCACGCATGCAACTCGACGGTACGCTTCGATTCGAATCACTTTCCAGCGGCATGAAACGGCGCGTCCTGCTGGCCAAATCGATCGTGGCCCAACCCGACATCCTGCTGTTGGACGAACCGACCAACCATCTCGATATCGAATCCATTCTTTGGCTCGAAGACTTTCTCTCTCGCTGGGACAAGACCCTGGTCTTCATCACCCACGACCGCTCGTTCCTGCAACAACTGGCGACGCGGATCTGGGAAGTCGATCGTGGCCGGTTGTTCGACTGGTCTTGCGATTACCACACGTTCCTGACGCGTAAAGAACAAGCGTTGGAGGCCGAAGAGAAACAGAACGCACTGTTTGATAAACGTTTGGCCGAAGAGGAAGCTTGGATTCGCCAAGGCATCAAGGCGCGACGCACGCGAAACGAAGGCCGTGTTCGAGCCCTCAAAGCGATGCGCGCAGAGCGCAGCAAACGACAAAACCGAGTCGGCAATGCGAAACTGGAAGTCCAAGATGCCCAACGCAGCGGTGTGCTGGTCGCCGAATTGACCGATGTCAGTTTCGCCTACGGTGATCACACCATCGTGGATCACTTTTCCACCGAACTGATGCGTGGCGACAAGATTGGCATCATCGGCCCCAATGGCGCCGGCAAGTCGACGTTGCTGAAGTTGCTGTTGGGAAAACTCAAACCCGACTCGGGAAAGGTCCGCCTGGGAACGAAATTGGAGATCGCGTATTTCGATCAAATGCGTGACACCCTGGATCCGGAAAAAACCGTCCAGGAAAACGTCGGCGACGGCAGCGAACAATTGAAAGTCGGCGGCAAGACCAAACACGTGCTCGGCTATTTGCAGGATTACCTGTTCACGCCGGAACGGGCGCGGACCAAGGTCAAGTTTCTTTCCGGTGGCGAGTGCAATCGCGCCTTGTTGGCAAAACTGATGACCAAACCCGCCAACGTGCTGGTGATGGATGAGCCGACCAACGACTTGGACGCTGAAACGCTGGAATTGCTCGAAGAGTTATTGGCCAACTACGAAGGCACCCTGTTGTTGGTCAGCCACGATCGGACGTTCTTGAACAACGTCGTGACCAGCACGATCGTCTTTGAAGACGACACGATTCGACAATACGTCGGCGGCTATGACGATTGGCGAGACGCCGTCGCCAGACGCCAGCAGTCGGCAGACGGCAATGGCGCCACCGCAAAGAACACTGCAACACCGCGCAAGAAAGAGACGGCCCAGCCTGACGCAAACTCGCCAACGGAACCGGCCAAACGAAAGCTGTCGTACAAAGAGAAACGCGAGTTGGAAGCGTTGCCGGAAAAGATCGAAAGCCTGGAACAGCAGATCGCCGACCTGCACGCGGCCATGGCGGAACCGGAGTACTACCAAAGCGGTGGCGACAAGATCGCCGCCGACGCCGCTCAATTGGCTACGGCCGAAAAAGAACTGGCGTCGGCCTACCAGCGATGGGAAGAGCTTGAAGAATAGCCGCCGTCGATTCTGATAAAGCGAATCGACGGCGACCGGTGGGCATCTTGCCCCGAGGGCCCATCCGTCGCTTGATGAATCTACAGATTCATCCATCTGGGGACAGAGGAATCACGGTACTGATTTCGAATTTTTCTTAACGTTTTTTGTTGCGCAATGGATTCGATGACATTGGCAATCTGCAAGTGGTCACATTGGTCGCGCAACACGCCATTCTCATTGCGGGGGACCACAATGGAGTACGTGATACCCACACGACACAAAGCAGTGGGGGAAGCATCTTGCTTGCCAACACCGAACGGTGTTCTCGGTTAGCGGCACGCGGGAAGCCCTCCGGTCTTTCAAGGCGTTCTCAACGCTCGCGCCGTTCCGCTACCACCTTCCGTTTCTGTTAGCGGCAGGGCGCAAGCCCTCCGGTCTTTCAAGGTGATTGCAAGCTCGCACCGGACGGCTCGCGCCGTTCCGCTACCACCTTCCGTTTCTGTTAGCGGCAGGGCGCGAGCCCTCCGGTCTTTCAAGGTGATTGGAAACTCGCACCGGACGGCTCGCGCCGTTCCACTACCACCTTCCGTTTCTGTTAGCGGCAGGGCGCAAGCCCTCCGGTCTTTCGAG
>NZ_JBFHKV010000960.1:0-3336 GCF_041595215.1 Stieleria sp.
TGATCTCTAGTTCCTTCCGGCCGTGCAGAACAGGTGCGACGAGACGAATGACCATCCAACCGACCCCCGCGTGAATAAGAGTTTGAACTCCATGACTCGTTCCCATCGACAGAATCATCGACGCCGACATGGTTACATGTTGTTCGAGATGTTGGTCGCCATGGCGTTTATGGCGGCCGCGACTGGGATTGCGCTCAAAACACATCAAGCCCGGATGGACTACGATCGCGATTCATTGGATCGATTGCGTCGACAGTTGGTGATCGAGAATCTGGCCGAGCAGTTGGCAAGTGTCCCCTATTCGCAGATTTCGACCACGGCCTCTGAGTTGCAATCCGATTCGGACGCGGAAGTCAGCGTCGAACCGTTCGAAACCGAATCCAAACAAGGAGTTCACCTGACGATCAAGATGGAGACCGGCGGTCGTCTATTGCGACATCACCTGTGGCGACTGGAGCCGACGTCATGAACCGAATCAAGACGTCGCTGACGCATCCACGACCCAGGGTGGGACGTGCCGGAACGGCCGGGGGGTTCACGCTGGTCGAGTTACTGCTGGTGCTCACCTTGACCGCCTCTCTCTTGGGCGGTGTGATCAGCTTGGTGTCGATCGCGCGGCGAAGCAGCCTGGAAGCGACCCAAAACCAATTTCACCGACAAGAGATCCGCCGTTTTGCAGACGACATTCGCCGCGACGTGCGGCATTCCACACGCAGCGTCGTGAAAGACGGCGAACTGGAGTTGACCACCGCGACTTCGGATCGAACCATTACCTATCAGATCGACAATGAATCGCTGGTCCGGCGGCGGCTGGTCGAATCAAACGATTCGGCTCCGTCGGTCGACCGCTACGCGTTCGGCAAGGACGCCAAAGTGGACGTTCAGTGGCTGGAAGAAATCCGAGCCGTCCGGTGGACGATCACATCAACGCAGCGTCCCCAACAACCGATTGAAATCCTCGCTTCGGAAAGGTCAACACGAGAATGAATCGTCGCTCGTTATGCATCAGACGCTTCGGGTCCATTGGGTTGATCCTGGTGTTGATTTTGGCCTTGCTGGTCGGCACGTTCGCCGTGTCGACAACGCGTCATGCGTCGAATGAACGTCACCACACGCTACATCACCAGTCGATCATGGTCCTTGAATCGGCGATCGAGGCGGTCGAACAGTCCGATCCTGACCCTGGCTCAACGCTGCGACTGCCCCTGGACCAGAACTCGAACCGATGGATTCAAGTGGAATCCGTCGATGGTCCCGATACGAAACGTCAGTACCAGGCCACGCTCTACCACAACGATCAACCCGGCCTGTCCATCCAGCGACTTGCAAGGAGCGACTCATGAGCTGCCCGAACGAGACGACAATCTCCCCGATCTTTTTTGAACCTCCAATTGATTTGCCAGCGATGTCTACACCCCGTCGAGCGTTCACGTTGGTCGAATTATTGGTCGTGATCGCGATCATCGGAATTCTGGTGGGACTGGCCGCGCCCGCGTTGCAATCGATGCGGGAATCGTCGCGCCGGTCACTGTGCCAATCGCGGTTGGTGCCGATCGGGATGGCGCTGCAAAGCTATCACGATCGCTGGCAACAGTTTCCCGTCGGCACGATTGCCGATTCAGGGCCGGTGCAAAGTGAACCGGTGGGGAATCATCACAATTGGCTGGGACGATTGCTCGATTTGCTCGACCAGCCGGTGGTCGCAGCTCAGATCGATCGCTCCGTCAGCATCTACGACGATGCGAACGCGGCGGTCTTGAAGCTCGAGTATCCGGGCGTGAAATGCCCGTCCGCCGGTCGCTATCCCCCCAATGCCAGTTGCTATGTGGGCTTGCATCATCCGACGGAGAAGGCGATCGACGAAACCGACCACGGCGCCTTTGTTTTGAACGTGCCGATCAGCCGGGATGACATCAGTGACGGCATGTCCAACACCGCATTCGTTTCCGAAAAACTGCTCCGCGACGACGACCTGGGCTGGCTCAGCGGCACCCGTGCGACACTCCGCAACGTAGGGAGCGGAATCCAGATCAACGAAGATCCGTCCGCGTCGTTGGCCCCTTTGGAGGTCGGATCGATCGGCAGCCGTCATCCCGCCGGCGTCCACGTGCTGTTCGGGTCTGGTGAAATCCGCTTCCAGACCGATCAGACCGATCAGCGTGTCTTGGAACAGATGGTCGATCGCCGTGACGGCGGTCTGCCGCTGCACTTTCAATCGATGGAAGAACAACGGCGCCAGAGTGTCGAGTGAATTTCATTTCGGCATGCCGAGTGAACGCGAAAAAATGTTGGCCGGCGAGCGCTACGACCCAAACGATCCGGAGCTGGCAGAAGCCCGCCTGACGGCCCGGATGCGATGTCATGCGATCAACCAAGCGTCGCCACGTGACGAGGTCTTGCGACGCAGCATCTTGCGGAAACTGTTCGCCAGCGGTGGCGATTCAGTTTGGCTGGAACCGCCGTTTCGTTGTGACTATGGCACGAACATCCATCTCGGCGAAAAGGTCTACTTCAATTTCGATTGCGTGATTCTGGATGTTTGTGACGTCCGCATGGGTGACTTCGTTTTCATCGGCCCCGGCGTCCACATCTACACGGCCACCCATCCCCTGGAAGCGGTGCCCCGCCGAACCGATGAGTTTGGCAAACCCGTCACGATCGGAAGTGATGTCTGGATTGGCGGCAAGGCGATCGTCTGCCCTGGAGTGACGATTGGTGACCGCAGTGTCATCGCTGCCGGCAGCGTGGTGACGAAGGACGTGGCGCCCGGCGTCGTCGTTGCTGGGAACCCGGCCAAGGTGATCCGCACGATCGATTGAAAGGGACGTCAATTGTATAACGACAGCTTTTTGCAACCCATTTAGATTCTCTCCCTCTGGGAGAGACGGCGTTTGCGCAGCAAGCAAACGCCAGAGAGGGTTCACGCTGCAAAAGCCTTGGCGCCTTCCGCTACGATCAAATCCATCACTTATACAATCGATGTCCCACTCAATCAGAAGGACGGCCTTGACTGACGAACGGCCGCCGCACTTTGCCCGTGAGACTCCGTTGGCTCGCTGTCGTCGTTCCGCAGCTTTCGTGCCGCGGCGGGGTCGGTGCTTGCCTGCCGTCTACATTGAACGGGTAAGCAAAGTTCAATACGTTGGAGTGGAAGCGGATGAAACGGTCAATGATTTATGTCGCGGGATTCGTCGCAGTCGCCTTGATCGGCGCGTTCGCCGTGGCTCTGACCACTCGAGCGGGGTACGAGTCGGCTGAATACAAGGTCATCGAGACTGACGGATCGATTGAAATTCGCGAGTATCCGGACCTGATGCTGGCCGCCACCGATTCGAA
>NZ_JBFHKV010000961.1:0-3335 GCF_041595215.1 Stieleria sp.
ACGGCTCCGCCGACCGAGTCGGAATCCGGTACCGTTTCGAGCCTTGGCTATTGGAATGGCAAGATGGCGTGGGATCGTGCCGATGGCAAAAGTGCTCGAAGTCCTGCTCTGTCCTATTCCAACAGTTACAAGTCCTGGCGAATTTGTCGACTCGATGGTCATCTCGCCTACGACATGACCTGCGACGATGAACTGCCGCCGACCGATAGACAATGGCACGTTTACAAGAAAGGCGTCGCTCCGGCTCCCAAGGTCGTGGTGCATCACTGCGACCCACGACTCCCCTGTCCCAAGGCGAATGTCGTTTTCGTTTTGGGAGGTCCGGGGGCGGGGAAAGGAACGATGTGCGAACTCGCCGAGTCGCAACTCGGCTGGACTCACTTGTCCGCCGGCGATCTGCTGAGGGCCGAGCGTGAAGCGGGAGGCCCGACCGCTGCGATCATCAACGAGGTCATTCGCGACGGAAAGTTGGCGCCGGATGAAATCATCGTCAGTCTGCTGAAGAAATCGATGGAGACGATTACCCGAACGACCGGCAAGAAGAACTTTCTGTTGGATGGCTTTCCCCGCTCGCTGGGCAACCTCGAAGGCTGGTACGACATCTTCGGTCGAGAGGCGGAGTTGCCAAAGATGCTGTACTTCGAGTGCCCTTACGATGTTTTGCGGCAGCGTATTCTCGGCCGAGCCAAGTACACCGGCAGACGCGACGACAATGTTGAGAGTTTGAAGAAGCGATTTGATACGTTCAAGGCACAGACGCTGCCGACCGTTGAACTGTTCAAAAGCCAAGGCAAGTGCGTTGAGATCGACACGAGCCAAAGTCGCCAAGCGGTTTATGACGAAGTCGTCAGCCATCTGGCTGAGCACACCGACAAAGAATTTGTGGCCAAGCCGCTCACCGAGAGAGCGGAGATGCTGCTCGGATTAAGGCCCTATCCCAAGCAGAAGGCCTGAGCAGGTTGCTTGCGGCGCATCGCCACGAAGGTCGACGGCGTGCCACACGCATCGATCATGCTCAACCGCGTCACACCGAGAGATCCACCGTCACACCGAGAGATCCACCGGGCGTCGAGGGTGAGGTGCCGGTCGGATTTGACTTGGGGGACCGGAGAGAAGAAACTAGGAGCAGGAAAGGTACCCGGTTTCTTGCCGCCAGGGGATCACCACGCGGATTTCAGACAGCGATCCTCTGGTTTTTTCATGCGCGGAGGTCACCCGCGATGGCACCAACCGGGTTCGAGACGACCGTCCGGCGTCCACACTTTAATGAACGGGATTCAACATGCTTCACTTCCTTGTTTTGACGCAGGCCGGTTGCCGCCGGTCATGCCCCGTCGATGTGCGACGCAGACTCGCTGCGCTGGCTTTGGGAATCGCCGCGACGCTGATCGCGTCCATTCTTTCGCCGACGATTCTGCAGGCCGAATCAGAAACGCGTCCCAACCTTGTTTTGATTCTGGCTGATGATTTGGGTTACGGCGACGTCAGTTATCAGGGCGCGCCGGATTTAAAAACGCCCAACCTGGATCGATTGGCCGCCGAAGGGATCACGTTTACCGGCATGCGTGCCAATTGCACCGTTTGCTCTCCGACCCGCGCCGCGATCATGACCGGACGCTACGCCGATCGGGTCGGTGTGCCGGGAGTCATCCGGACCGTGCCGGCCAACTCGTGGGGACACCTCGCCCCCGGCGTGCCGACGATCGCCGATCGGCTGGGCGATGTCGGGTATCACTCCGCGATCATCGGCAAGTGGCATTTGGGATTAGATTCGCCCAACACCCCGAACGAACGTGGATTTGATCTGTTCCACGGTTTTCTGGGCGACATGATGGATGACTACTACGACCACCGCCGCGGCGGCATCAATTTCATGCGTCGAAATTCGCAGGAGATCGATCCGGAAGGGCACGCGACGGAGTTGTTCACGCAGTGGGCGATCGACTATTTGAACCGTCGCAGCCAATCGCCCGAGCAGCCCTTCTTTCTTTATCTGCCGTACAACGCGCCGCACTTTCCCATCCAGCCGCCCCAAGAGTGGCTCGACCGAACGAAGGCCCGTTACCCGGACATGGAAGACAAACGGGCCCGCAACGTGGCATTCGTCGAACACCTCGATTACAACCTGGGCAGATTCCTCACGCACCTGGACAGTCTCGGCTTTCGCGACAACACCGTGGTCGCGTTCACGTCTGACAACGGCGGATCGCTTCCGCACGGACAGCGGAATCTGCCCTGGCGCGACGGAAAACAGAGCCATTATGACGGCGGGTTGAAGGTCCCGTTCATCATTCGGCCGCTGGACAAACGCCTTGCCGGAACCAAATCCGACTATGCTGGGTTGACCTTTGACCTGACGGCGACATGCTTGGACTTGGCCGGCGCCCCGCGTGACGCGGAATCGGACGCGGTCAGCCTGATGCCGATTTTGCAAGGCGATCTAATGCCGGACGACTCTCGTGAACTTTATTTTGTGCGACGTGAAGGCAACCAACGCTACGTGGGTGGCGCGTATCACGCCCTCATCCGGGGGAAATGGAAATTGATGCAGAACGACCCGTTCTCGCCGCTGGAACTGTATGATCTGGAAGCCGACCCACACGAAGAACACAATGTGATTGAAACGAATCCGAAAATCGTCGGTCAGCTGAAGCGTTCGCTTCAGGCACACATCCAGCGCGGCGGACGTGTCGCTTGGCAACCGTAACTCGCAGGCCGACTCCGATGATCCAGCCCGCATTGATTGCGTTGATTCGCGACGGGGAAACGACGATTTACATTGATCCGTTCGGATCGGTGTGTTTCGCTCGGCAATTGATTTGGGGCCAAGACGCGTTGGAGCAATGGCTCGCCGGACGCCAACCGGTCCATCAATTCGACACCGATTGCGAGGCCGGCGCGGTGATCGATTTTGATGCCCAGGCGTTGCTTTGGTACAGCGAAGAAGAGCCGGTTGATCAGCCTCGAACGATCCAATTGCTCGACACGCTGATCGCCGAAGCGTGGCATGGATTCGAGATCTTGTACGCCGACGGGATGTGCGATCTGCAGATTGCCGCCGGCGATTCGATCAGCCACGCCAGCCAGCAACGGCTGCGGGTGGTCGATGAGAGCGTCGATCCGCTGGAATGTCGCAGTGAGACGCTCGACGAGGAGTCTCCGCATTGCGAACAGTTTGACCTCGATGACGAAGGTGAGCGTTTCGCTTGGGTGACGATTCTGGATCAAGACCAGTTGATCCACCATCGCTTGATCGGAGAGATCACCTCGGACGTGATTCGAAACGAAGACGATCCGTTGTCGCGACTGAAATCGCTTCCCGCCTACGACGTGCC
>NZ_JBFHKV010000962.1:0-3329 GCF_041595215.1 Stieleria sp.
GACAGCCGAGTTTCATTGGCAACGCTGGATGCCTTCGCGCCGACCAGCACCGTCACGACGACCGCAATCGGCGGAAATCAATTCGAAGTCTCCTGGACCGCCACCGATGACGCAGGCGGAAGCGGTGTCGCGGCCTATTCGTTGTTGGTTTCCCGCGACGGAGGCACGCGGTACCGCAGCGTGTTGTATCGGACCGATCAGACGTCGTATCTCTACCAGGCCGATCCCGGTGAGCAACCGTTGTTCCTGGTCCGCGCGATCGACAACGCCGGCAACGTCGAACCCGTCGCCCAAGGTGTGCGGGTGCCACGACTGGTGCCGGAAATCAATCTCGGCAGCGCCCCGTCGGTCAGTGTGATCCAGCCCGTGGTGATCCCCAAAGCGGAGGTTCGCCCGGAGACTGTCGCCGATCGCGTGTTCGCAGAAGCCGCGTTTGGAATCCCCTCGCGGACCAGTGCGACGCAACCGAGCAAGTTCACTCGCGTGATTCGCCCGTTGGCGGCAGAACGTTTTGTGACGATTCCCGGCGAAAGCGGTGCCGGGATCGGGGCGCTGGCAATGGCGGTCGGGCCCGATGGGGCGGTTTATCTGTCCGGTGGAGCGGGCAGGAACGAGTTATACAAAGTGGGGCAAACGTCCAGCTCGCCCTCGGCCGGGTTGCGCAAGCTGGAAGCCTACGCCACGACCACGCCGATTTATGAACTGGCGTTCGATGCGTCGGGACAACTGTGGGCGTCGACCGGTGGCGAGGGCCTGTTGCAATTGGATCCCAATACCGGCGCGGTGTTGGATCGGATCGGTGCGGGCATCGCGCTGGGGATCGCCGCGATTCCCGGCCAGACGGCGCTGTATGTTTCCACGACCGGAGGGATCAGCCGATTCGACACGGCGACACGCAAGCTAACTCCGTTCAGCGATATCCGCGTCGATTCGCTGGCGGTCGCAGCCGACGGGACACTGTACGGAACAGCTTGGCCCGAGGGCGGCGAGGTGTTGCGGTTTGATTTCCGCGGCCGCGCCGAACGCGTCGCCACCGTCAGCGGCCGCGCCGAGTCGATCGCATTCGGTCCGGTGGGATCGATCCTTGAAGGCGCGCTGCTGGTCGGTCATGAAACCGAAGGCAGCGTCACGGTGCTCGACCCGCTGTCACTGCGGCAGACCAAGATCGCAACCGGCGGCCGTGGACGTGTCGAAGGCATCCAACCCATCAGCGACGGTCGGTTCCTGGTCACGCGGGGCGACCAAGTCGACGTCTTCTTCACCGTCGCGGCGCCGCGTGTGATCCAAACGCGGATTGCCGACGGCATGAACCGCGCCGAATTGGTGTTTGATGTCGCCTTGGCCAACAACGTCTCCAGTCCCGTCGGCGGTAACAATCCCGCCAACTACGCGCTCAAGAACAAAGAGACCGGTGAGAGTGTCAACATCGGCGCGGTCCGCTACGACAAAGCCACACGGTCGAGCCAGTTGCTGTTCGAAACACTCGCGCCGGCTGAATATGAGCTGACGGTGTCGTCGACGGTGGAGAGCGAACAGGGCATCCCGATCGGGGGCAGCGGCTTCACCACAACCTTCCGCGTGTTCGAAGACGTCTCGATCTCGACCCGTCTCTCGTATTCCAACACACGCCTCAACCGCGCCGATGGCACGTTGTTGTTTGACGTGATGGTGTCCAATTCGGCTGACTTCGATATCGCCGGACCGATCAACGTCGTCTTTGACAATCTCGGTGACAACTCCGTCGTCTTCTTTGACAATGCCAATCAACCGGCCGGCGCCAATGGCTATCAAGTCATGGCGGACGGAACCGTGCTCGGGGCCAATTCGAGTTCCCAATGGCACACCGTCACCATCGCCAACCCCAACTTGTTGGATCTGAATTTCAACCCTCGGATCCTGGCCACGTTGCCGCCGAACCAATTGTCGATCTTTGCGTCATCACCCGCTCTGGCGGCGGCCGCGGACGCCCAGTATCAGTACTCCGCGGAGGCCGAAGACCCGGATGGTGCGACGATCACGTATGTGTTGGCCGGCGCGCCGAAAGGTGCGACCGTTGATCCGAACACCGGGGTCGTCGATTGGAAACCGGGCCGAGACGCATCGCCGAAAGCCGAGTTCGAGCTGCGAGCCTACGACGCGCGGGGAGCCTATAAACGTCAGACCTGGATCGTGGATGTGACGGGCGCCAACCGCGCGCCCGTCGTCGCACCCATTAGCGACGTCTTTGCCACCGAAGGCGATTTGATCGAAGTCCCCATCAGCGGTTTTGATCCCGACGGCGACGACCTGTTCTACTTCGCCGACAACTTGCCGCCCGGGGCCGTCTTCGACCCCTTCGGCCAAGCCCTGCGATGGCGGCCGGGCGGCAATCAAGCCGGTGTGTATGACGACGTGACCTTGATCGTCAGCGACGGTTTCGTCGAATCCAGTGTGTCGTTCCAAGTCGTCGTCGCCAACAACAACGTTGCACCGACGATTGCACCGATTGCGTCGCGAACGATCAACGAAGGCGATCAAATCTCGTTCACCGTGTTCGGTGACGATGCCGATGGGGACCAACTGCGGTACCTCTCGCCGAACCTACCGCCCGGAGCGTTTCTGGATCCCAATACCGGAATCTTTGAATGGACCCCAGGATTCGACCAACACGGTGTCTATGAATTGACGTTGTACGTTGATGACGGTCAGGTGCTCGCTCAAACGCAAACCGTGTTGACGGTCAATAATCTCAATGGGCCCGTTCGATTCCCTGCGATTGATCCCTTTGAAATTTTCGAAGGCCAATCGTTCCAGTTGCGAGTCGCGGCGTTTGACCCCGAATTCCCCGTGGCTCCCGTGACGCCCTCGGCCAATACACAAGACTTCTTCGTCGATTACCAGAGTTTCATTCCCGATCTCGATTACGTCGTCACGGGATTGCCCGCCGGGGCGAACTATGACGAGACCACACAATTGCTGACGTGGACCCCGGGCTTCAATGATTCCGGTCAATACGACATCACGTTCCAGGCCACCGACGATGGCGACGGCACGGGTGTGCCGACGACCGATACCGTGACGCTGTCGTTGACCGTCGCCGACGCCAACTTCCCACCGCAAATCGTCGAAGTGGCGGCGCAGTCCGTGGCGGTCGGTCAGACGCTGGATATTCCGATTTCGGCCAGTGACTTTGAAGGGGCGCCGCTGGCATTGGCAGTCACCTTCAGTGGCGCGACACAACTGCCGGACTTTGCAACCTTCACCGACAACGGAGACGGAACGGGATTGTTGTCGCTCGCTCCGCAGCCCGGCGATCGTGATGACATTCTGGTCGCGGTGACCGCCACCGA
>NZ_JBFHKV010000963.1:0-3328 GCF_041595215.1 Stieleria sp.
CCGGTTGAGCATGCTGCTCGGCCAGATCGACGAACCGATCTTCACCAACGTGTTCGCGATCGGCATGCGCGAATTGCAAGAGCTCAATACGCTCGATGACACCGCCGCGGCGGACGAGTTGTACAAGCTTTCCAGCGGACTGGATCGCGTCTCGTTGGTCGACGTGATTCGATCGTTACGCGACGGCCGCAAATCCCTGATCGGTCATGCCTCCCAAAACTCCAAAGCCGATGCCGACAAACTGGAAGCCTTGCTTCGACGGCGAGAAGGCTTGCGGGACGAAGTCCAGCGATTGACCGGCCAGAGTCGGCGTTGGAGCGAACTGGCCAGCCTGCGGCAAACCCAGCAGAAAGAAATCAGCGATCTGGCGGCGCGGATCACGGCCTGGGAACGCGAAGCGCGACACGTCGAAGCGGCGATCAGCGTTTTCGACCAATGGACCGATCGAACCCGCATCGCCGGTGAAATCGCGGCGATCGAAGCCGAGACGCATCTGCCCGACGAAGCACCGGGCCAACTGGTGCAAATCGAAGCGATGATCCAAGATCGTCGCGGCAAGTTGGAAGAGGTGAAGGCGAAACGCCGCTCGCTGCGCGAGAAAGCGGCGCAGCTGCCCGTCAGCGCGCGAATGTTAGACCTGCAAGGCCGCATCGAAGCGGCGACCGAACAGGCGACGTGGGTCGAAGCCTTAGAAGAGCAACTCGAAAAGGTCGACACGCAAATCCTGAAAGCCCGCAATCAACTGATCGCGGACGCCGAACAATTGGGGCTCAGTGAAGAAGACCGCGACGCGCTGCTCAACGGCGACGCGTCGCAGATGCCCGACCTGTCACGCCAAACGCTGGCTGCCCTCGCCGGACCGGCCAAACGCGTCAAAGAGCAACTGTTCCTGCTCAAACAGGCGCGGGGCGAAGGCGTCGAACACAAGAAACGCATGGAGCACTTCGACGAAGAACTCGGCGAAGTCCTGCAACGCACCCGGGCCACGGATCTGCAGCAGGCGATCCGTCAGGAAAATGAGCACCTGGCTTCGCTCCGCCGTGCGCTGCAACTGGGCGAACACATTGACAAACTGAAACGGCACTATCGATCGCTTGAAAACGAATCGGTCGACCTGTCGACCGCCGAGGTCTTGCCGATCGACAGTCTGCTGTTGATGGGGCTGCCGTTTGTCGTCGGCGGTTGTTGCCTGATCGTGGCGTTTTCCCATTTCCTGGGGATCAACTGGTTCTTGGCGGGCGAGCCGACGCCGACCGCCGGCATGGTCTGGATGCTGTTCGGGTTGATGTCCATCACGCTGTATTTCTTCAGCAAACAAAACAATCATCGCTCCACGGCCATCGACCGTGAAGACTGTGACCGTCAAATCGACATGCTGAGAAAGCAGATCCGTGAGCTGGAAGCCGAACAGGACGATGTCGAATCGGAGCTGCCCGGCAGCACCCAACCGATCGAATTTCGCGTCCGTCAGGCCGAACTGCTGCTCAACGATCTGGAAGCCAGCATGCCGTCCTACCATTCCCACGCCGCAGCCAAACAGGCCTATGAAACGTCGCGGGCCAAGGCGGTCAAAGCGGCCGAGCAGCTGAAAGCCGCCCGCCGCGAGTGGTCGGCCACGCTCCGAAAACTCGGGCTCGCCGAATCGATGTCACCTCGCAGTGTCCGCAAGCTGAGCGAAGGATACGAAACGCTGCAAGGCAGTCTGCGGCGACTGGAAGAATTGCAGAGCGAGAAGGATCAACGCCAGCGGGAACGCCAAGGCATCGCCAAACGGATCGAATCGCTTTATCTGGAATCGCTCGAAATCAGCGATCAAGATCAGCAGCGCGCCACGGGCGAACCGACCAGCGGCGACAAGGGTTCCCAAGACGCCTCGACCACCCGCGCGGCCGACACGACGCCGCCCACGGAACACGCGCTGCGACGTGCCAGTCGCGTCGGTCCGCTGGAACAGCTCAACCACCTGCAAGAAGAGGTCCAGCGACAACGGCATTGGATCAAACGTCGTCGCGACCTCAAGGAACAGGATGCACAGCTCAAACGACAGCACGCTTCTTATTCCCGGGCGATCGAACGCGGCGAACAACAACGCCGCGCCCTGTGGGCCAAGTGCGGCGTCGCGACGCCCGAACAGTTCTATCAAATGGTCGACAGCAAGGCCAGTTTGGCCCAGCTGAAGGATCAACACGCCGCGGTCGATAAACAAATCCGCTCCATGGTCACCGGCAACCTCTCCTATGACGCGGTGAAACAAGAAATCGAAGGCGTGACCCAAGCCGACCTGGAACGCAAATGGGAATCGCTGACCTCGCGAACGGCCGAAACGCAACAGCGAATCGCGACGCTGCAAACCCAGATCGGTGAATGCGCCGCCGACATGAAACACCTGGCCGACGACAATCGTCTGATGGTCGCGCAACTGGAACTCGGCTGCATCAATCGAAAGATCCAAACGCTGGCACAGCGCTGGCAAACTCTGGCCACCGCAAGTTGCCTGGTCGAAGAGGTGTGTGGCAAATTTGAACGCGAACGCCAACCCGAAACGTTGCGAGAAGCGTCGTCGTTCTTGGCCCAATTGACCGACGGAAAATACACGCGGATTTGGACCCCGTTGGGCACGAACCAACTGAACATCGACGGCGCCGACGGCAACCCCATCTCACTGGAAGTGCTCAGCCGGGGAACACGCGAAGCCGTCTTCATCGCGCTGCGTCTGTCGCTGGCCGCGGCCTACGCGCGACGCGGTGTGATGTTGCCCCTGATCCTCGACGACGTGCTGGTCAACTTCGACGGCGATCGCGCCCTGCACGCCGCCGAGACGCTCAAAACGTTTGCCGAACTGGGACACCAGGTGATGATGTTCACCTGCCACGACCACATCGTGGACATTTTCCATTCGATCGATGTCGAAGTCCGCCAACTGCCGCCCCAAGGCGTCCCCGGCCGGGCCACGATTTTGATGCCGGAAGCGGACGAACATTACGACGAAGAAGACTTCGAAGACGAAGACGTTCCGCAGCAGGAGTATGACGAGGCCGACGAGGAACCGGCCGAAGAAGTCTATGCCGAGGTCGAAGCGCAGGAACCGGAACAGCCCGTCGCAGTTGAACCCCAGCCTGAACCCGAGCCGGTTGCCCAACCCGAACCCGTCGTGGCGGTCGAGCCGCCAACCCAACCTCAACCAGCAGCCAAGCCACAACCGGTGGCCAAAGCTGTCGAGAAACCCCGACCGCCCGTCGAGCGCAAGCCCAAACCCGTGGTCAAGAAGGTTTACATCGAGGACGAGCCAGACGAGTACGAGGATGACGACAGCGAGATCGACGAACGG
>NZ_JBFHKV010000964.1:0-3326 GCF_041595215.1 Stieleria sp.
TGGTCAGCTTGATCGTCCATTTGGTCGTGCTGATTGGTCTGGCATTGCTTAGCTATCGCATCGACGTCAACGAACCGTTTGTGATCGAGATCGGTGAACCGATCGATCAGAAACCTCCCGAGATCCAATCGATCGTGATCGACAAGATCGAACTGGATGTCGAACCGGTCGTGGAAGACGTCGTCGCCGTGCCGATCGAGCTGGACGCCATTGAGATCCAGGGGACAAACGTCCAGCCAGACGTCGACGTGGAAATCCTGTTCAGCGGCGCGTTGAAGGGCTATTCGCGGGGGTTCTCCAACCGGATTCGCGATGCGCAACTCAACGGCATCGACATCGCGGTGGTGTTTGATAGCACCGGCAGCATGAAAAGTGAAATCCATGCGGTCAAACGACGGATCAGCGAGATCGGCAAGGTCGTCTTGGAAAAGGTCCCCAAGGCGAGGTTTTCGCTGGCGACCTATCGGGATTTAAACGAAGCCTATCTCGTCCGCGGCATTGAACTGGATAGCGACGTCCAAAAGGTGCAAAGCTTCGTCAATGCCGCGCAGGCCCAGGGTGGGGGCGACCACCCCGAAGCCGTTCAAGCCGGGATGGCGTGGGCGCTCCGGACCAACCGGTTTCGCCCACAAGCTCAGAAGGTGATGCTGGTCTTTGGAGACGCGCCGCCGCATCGGTCCGACGTGCAGACCTGTCTGGACCTGGCCAAGGAGTTCCACGGCTATGACAAGGGACGCGTTTACACCGTGACGTGCCGCAGCGTCACGCCACTGCCCGAGTTCTATTTGATCGCCCAGGCCGGCGGCGGCGAAGCGTTTGTGATGAAGGACAGCGAGCGGTTGATGGAGTATCTGTTGGTGATGGCGTTCGGTCCCGAACATCGCGAACAGGTGTTGAAGTTCTTTCAGATTCGAAACACCGATTCTCGGCGTCGTCCGGGGGATCGCCGATCACGCCGCCCCGGCCGAATTTAGGGAGTTTCACAAACTCTCTTTTCAGCGACGGCCAGAATTTGGTACAGACCGTCGGTTGATGGATTCGGGCGGTTGCGGTTCGATTGGGCAATAGGTTTGCGAGTGTGATCCAAAATGAGAGTTTTATACGAAGGCGCGATCTTCCAGATCCTGCGTTGGGGCGGTGTGGCCCGTTACTTCAGCGAGCTGATCCACCACTTGCCAACCGATTGCCAGCCGGCGGTGGTCGGTCCGGCCGCTGACGAGCCTGAACTTTCCAACCCGCAATTGCGCTATCACGGGGTGCAAACGGAGCCATCGGTTTCCTGGCTGAGAAAACTGACGCGTGATCGCATGCAGCGTCAGATCACCCAGCAATTCGACGCCATCGACGCCGACGTGGAGCATTGGACGTACTACAGCGGCTTGTGTCGGCGGGCGATTCGGCGGGGCAACCGTCCGCTGGTCGCGACGATTCTGGACTTTGTTCACGAGGCCGTTCCGTCGCTCGATCCGACCGGCAAACACATCGCCCTGAAATACGATGCGATTGCGGCGGCGGATCATCTGATTTGCATTTCCCAGGCGACCCACGATGAGCTGTGTGATCGCTTTCCCGATTGTCGCGGCAAGGCATCGGTGATTCCGCTCGGGACCTCTCTGTCGGACATCACGCCCGCGCCGCTGCCGGATGTCTTGACGGACAAGCCTTACGTGTTGTTCGTCGGTCGTCGCAACAGTTACAAGAACTTTGAAGTCGTTTGGAACGCGTGGAAACGATTGCGCGGCACGTTGCCCGAGGAAGCTAAACTGGTCGTGGTGGGACCACCGATGAAACGTCGCGAGGCGGCGCAACTGGAGTGGCGGGATGACGGCTCGGCCATTTTGATGCCGAATGTTCCCGATGCGTTGCTGCGGACGCTGTACGAGCATTCCCGTGGATTCTTGTTTCCGTCCCGCGCCGAAGGGTTCGGGTTGCCGTCGCTCGAAGCGATGTCAGCGGGCACCCCCGTGATGGTTTCCGATCTGCCGGTGATGCGTGAAGTGGTCGGCGAGTGCGGGTACTACTTTGATCCCGACGATGTCGAAATGGTTGCCCAGATGATGCGTTCGGCGCTGACCGATGCGTTGCCGATGCAGCAGGAGATCGTGCGGGCGGCGCGACAGCGGGCGGCGAGTTTCACCTGGCAGACCACGGCACAGCGCACGGCCGCGGTCTATCGAGGATTGGTGGAGAACGCCAAACCGTCCCGCGACCGATTGTTGTGTGCGGTCTAGCTCGACTCTCATCCGCAATTCCTTTTCACCGGTCTGCAAAAGAAACAATGACGATGGACTGTCTGGTATGTCGCCACAATGCCGATTCGTTCGCCCACGCGACGATTCTGGGCAAATACGAAATTGAATACTTCCGCTGTCGGGATTGCCACTTCATTCAGACCGAAAAACCGTATTGGTTGGAAGAGGCCTACGGCGATGCCATCATTGCTTCCGATGTCGGACTGATCGCACGCAACGAACGGTTCGCTCGGATCACCGATCTGCTGCTGCGATTCATTTATCCCAAGGCCTTTCACTGCCTGGACTATGGCGGCGGCTACGGGATGTTCACGCGAATGATGCGTGACCGCGGACACCATTTTCTGCATCGTGACCCGTACTGTCAAAACCTGTTTGCCGCGGGGTTGGAAGCCGAATCGTCTGCCAACGGATTTGATTTTTTGACAGCGTTTGAGGTTTTTGAACACTTCGAAAATCCGCACAGGGAATTGCAACGGATGGATGCGACGGCCGATCACTGGCTGATCTCCACCGAGCCGGTTCCCGATCCCGCCCCGCAACCCGATCAGTGGTGGTACTACGTCTTGGACGGCGGCCAACACATCAGTCTGTGGTCCAAGCGGGCGTTGCAGACCGTCGCGGCGCACTATGGGCGTCAACTGGTTTCCTATCGCGGGATACACCTGATGAGTCAATCAAAGATCAACCCGTTGTGGGTCACCCAGATCTTGAGAGACAAAGCCAGCCGAGTCCTAACCCCATTCCGGCGGCGAAGGTCCTTGTTGCAAGACGACTTTCAACGGGCCGTCGCCACGGTCCGTCGCGCGGCGTGATGCGGCGTAGGGCCGATTGGCCTTTGTGTCTGCTCCTTTCACGACCGCGACGCCACGGCGGTGACTCTTGACGAAGCACTGCAGCAATCGTCCGGGCTATCCACCCAAAAAGAATGCCCACGGATAGCAGCGCGAACCCACGGATGACAGGGTGCAAAAAATCCGTGGGTTCGCGCTGCCATCGGTGGGTCCAGCGCTGGTCAATACCTTGTCGATTTAGCGGGATTGCCTCCGAGCCCCGTGGTTACCGCTTGATCAA
>NZ_JBFHKV010000965.1:0-3323 GCF_041595215.1 Stieleria sp.
ATCGTCGCTGAGACGACGACGGCCTACGGTGGGACGTTGTCGGGGTTCAACGCATCAATCCAGTTCAACAGCACCGCGCAGGGGGGATCCAATGACAATCTGGGTTGGGTCTCCTCGAGCGCCCGCATCGGCGACCCGGGCGTCGGGCTGCAATCGATCGAAGTCGGCGACTTGTACGTCGAAGACATCGACAACAATGGTGAGTTGGCGGTCAACGCATGGGAATGGACGATTGCGGATTCCGCCGGTTTGACGAATCTCCGTTTTTCCGGATTCGCGTCGGGGACCGGATTGACGGAGGCGACGTCGGGAAGTGAAGAAGGATTGTTGTTCGAGTTGTTTCTTAACGGTAGCACGACCCCGGCAAATTCCACGACCGTCTCGGGCCCCGAGTTGGACAATTGGTACCTCGGTCGAGACGCCAACAATGTCAATTTGACTGACCCCGGCGGTGCGACGGTGACCACCGCAACGGTTCGATTGTCGTTCGGCAATTCGACGTTTCCAGGTTTCCCCAACGAGTCCACCGAAGCGTTTGTCGTCGGTGCGACGTTGTCGGCTGATCTAAGTGCCGGCACGGCACAATTGGTTGACGCCGGTCGTGAATTGCACAAGACCGATGGGACGACCGGTGGTACCGAGATCGTCAAAGACATTGTTCCGATGGGCAGTTCCAATCCGTTTCAATTGACCCAGGTCGGCGGCAAGTTATTCTTCGCCGCCGATGACGTCCTTGTCGACGGTTTGGAACTTTGGTGGTCCGATGGAACCGAAGAAGGCACGGTGCAAGTCATCGACTCGTTGCCGGGCAATGACCTGTATGGTGCTCCGCTGGATGGTGCACCGAGGTTGTTCGGTGAACTGAATGGCAACTTGTTGTTTACGACAACCGATTTGGCACGCGACCGTGAATTGTGGATCACCGACGGCAATCCGTTGAACACCGAAACGCTGGTCAATCTGAATCCATCGACCGCTGACGCCGACGTCAGAGATCTGGTTCCATTCGGTACGGACATTTATTTTGTCGCCGATGACGGGCTCAACGGCGAAGCGATTTGGAAAGCGGATACCGTGGCCGGAACGGTTGAACTGTTCGAAGACATTTCTCCGTCAAGCACCGACCGGATCTCGACGCTGACGGTGTACAGCGCCCTGACCGAGCAAGTCGTTTTCTACAACAACTCGCTCGGCACCGAGGGAGGCGTTTATCTGACCGACCCGAATGGTCCGACGCGACAGTTGTCCGATCGGCGGCCCGTCCCGCTGGATGAAGACGGGACGGTGTTTGTGATTTCCAACGGGCTGATTTACTTCGTGGCCGATGACGGGGTCAGCGGGAACGAGTTGTGGAAAAGCGATGGCAGCGGTCCGGCCGAGAGGGTCTGGGACTTGATCCCGGGCTCGGTGGGAAGCAATCCGATGGAATTGACGGCGCTGGATAGTTTTCTTTACTTCTCTGCCGATACCTCCGCGGAGACGGTGACCGACGGCGTCGATCGCAAGGATATCGGCCGCGAGTTGTTCAGGACCGATGGAACGTCGGTCAGTTTGGTCCAAGACATCAATGCCGTCGTGGATCCGAATGATCTGAATCGCACGTTTGATTCATCACCCGAGGAGTTGACGGTGGTGGGGAGCGAGTTGTTCTTCACCGCAGACAACGGGATCAACGGGCGAGAGTTATGGCGGAGGGATAGCTTGGGGAACACCGCGATCGTTGCGGACATTCGCAGCGGAGGCAACAGCTCGGATCCGGTTGGCTTGACCGAGGTCAACGGGATGCTTTACTTCTCGGCCAACAACGGATCAGACGGATTCGAACCCTACCGTTCCGACGGCACCGGCGGTGGCACCAGCCAGATCGCGAACATCAACTCGGGCGGCGGATCGAGCGACGCCGCCGGTTTCTTTTCCGCACTCGGAGAGGTTTACTTTGCCGCCGATGATGGAACCGTCGGGGAGGAATTGTGGAAGACCAGCGGAGTGGCCGGCAACGCGACGTTGGTGTCCGACATTCAACCCGGCGGCGGCAGCGAGCCGGTGCCGCTGTACGACACCGGCAAGCGATTGCTGTTCAGTGCAGCCGGTACCACCAACAACGACCGCGAGCTGTGGGCGACCGATGGAAGCGACGCCCTGACGTTGTTGGTGGAAGATCTGTATCCGCCGGAGTTCTTTGGCAGCCATCCGGACGAGATCGTCCAGATCGGCGGCAAGTTGTATTTCGTCGCCGAGAACGGACCTTTCGGACGCGAAATGTTTGTACTCGAGGAAGTCTCACCGTCGGTGGTCGATTTACTGGTCGGCGGTGATTCCGGTGCGCCGGTTGAGGAGTCGCAGCGTTCGACAGTGGATCAAGTGACGGTGGTGTTTGACGGCAACGTCGATGTACCGGCCTCGGCGGTTCAGCTGATCAATCGTGACACGCAAACGCAGCTGACGTCGTTGATCGTCGACCGTCGTTTCGAATCGGGACAGACGTTTGTCGAAATCACGTTCGGCAGTGGGCCGTCGGTGGTCGATCGAGACCCGGGTGGAACGACGGGGCTACGAAACTCATTGGCCGACGGCAATTATCAACTGACCTTGCTCGCCGCCCAGATCACATCGCCGATCAGCGGAGCCGTGATGGCCGGGGACTACGACCACGGAGCTGTCGCGGCGGATCGATTTTTTCGGCACTATGGTGATACCGATGGCGACCGCGATGTTGATGGCCAAGACTACGGACGGTTCGGGTTGTCGTTCTTGCAGACGATGGGTGTGTCGGCGTTTGATGAATCGCTCGATTATGACGGCGATGGTGATGTTGACGGCCAGGACTACGGACGGTTTGGTCAACAGTTTTTGAAAACGCTGAGTTTCCAATGAGCGTGAGGCTTTCAGTGTTTTCGCAACGATGCAATCACAAGACTAACGGGTTTGCTCGTGATCAGCGCGGCCGATCGAATGAATTTGGAAACTCGGTTTAGCTGATGGCGCGCGATCGTGGTTGCGCCGGAGAAGAGTTTCGTCGTGAGCATCCGATGGGCGATACACCGTTGATTTCTGCTGAGTCGATTTGATGCAGTTCGCATTTCAGCGTACGGCATACCGCCAGATCCAACCGGGTTTCGAGAGCGCATCGTCGCCGTCATCCACCAACCGCGCACAGAATAAATCCCCCTCACCCCCAGCCCCTCTCCCCCGATTCCTGACTCGCTTAGGCTCGTCAGGAATCGGGGGAGAGGGGAGCCATGGTGTTTCATTTTCGCTTCTCGATTGAGCGGTATTGGGCGCGAGCCCTCCGGTTCCGCGTCTTTGCCAAAACGCTATCGTCC
>NZ_JBFHKV010000966.1:0-3310 GCF_041595215.1 Stieleria sp.
GGCGGTCCATCAGCTATCATTCACGCTGCGTCTCCCCCTACCCGCCGATCGCGAGATCCCCATGAAACCGATCGTCTTGGTCGTTGTCCTGATCTTGATTCACGTTCCCGTTGCCGACGGACGTGGTCCGCAGCCCGGGGACCTGTATCGCGAGTTTGCCGTGCACAACGGTGGTGATCGTGATTGGCGTGTCACCGACAAACGGGCGGTGGAGAAATTCGAGCGTGCGAAAGCGCATCTGCCCAACGCGCGGATCGAAATTCGAATCGATGATTTTGAGCATGCGGTCCGGGCCGAAGCGATGTTGGATCGCTGGGGCGGCCATCGCGGCACGGTCAACAAACGGATCCGGTTCAACGACAACGATTGGATTCCGGTTCCCGAGTTGACAGGTTTGCCCGATGGCATCCGCCCCGAGCAGGTGTTCTTTCAAGACAACCCGACGGTCGGCGTACCGCTGGAAGACTTGCGTGAAGGCGTCAACGTTTTCGATGCCGATTGCGATGAAGACGGAGGGTTCGGCTGGGGACAATGGGGGCTGTATTCGATGGTCGTTCGCATTTATTACGACAAAGACGTCAAAGGCGAAAACCATCGGATTGCCGGTCGGATTGTGAGCCCACGAAGGGGCCAGACGCTGGGAGAGAACCCGCAAATCGAGGTCGTCGCCGATGCGGCCATGGGCGTCGGACGGATCGACGTGTTGGCGTCGTACGATGGCTATGATGAAGATGGCGACGGCGAGTTCAACGGCTATCACGAAAGCCATTTCCAGCTCGTCCGCGGTCAGGCCAACGAGATTCGTGATCACGTCGGCACGCTTTGGAAACAGCCCTATCGTTTGAGTTGGCAAACCGCGTGGGTGCCAGATCAAGCACCGGGAAACATTTCGCTCGTCGCTCGGATCCAGGACTCCCGCGGATATTGGTCGGTCACCGAACCGGTCGAACAGCTTTCGTTGCATCGGCCCGACCACAGCGTCCAGCTGTTCGCGGCCGCAGACGTGCCAGAAGACTTCGGGGTCCGCGCGGGAAAAACGAAGTCGTGCACGTTCTTGATTCCCGACTCGGCCCCGATCCACGCGTCAACCGAAGCCGTGCTGCACCTGCGGACCTGGCACGGCTGGGACGGGCACCACGAACCGCTTCGCATCAACGATCATTCGTTTCCCGTCGGCGGCAAGAATCATTTCTATGATTATGACATCCTGGCGTTTCCGCCGAGTGTTTTGAAGCACGGCGTCAACACGTTCACGATCCATAGCGAGACGGAACACCACATGTTGGAGGTGCTTTGGCCGGGACCGGCGATCGCCGTGCGGATGCCGCGGCCGGAGGTCGTGATTAACCAGGGCCGTTACGAGGATCGAGATCATTTTGTGATCGACACTCCGCGTGCGACCTATTGGTTGGACAAGCGATCCGGCGGTCTGTCGCGTTTGATCGATCGCGACGGCAACGATTGGATCGGATTCAAGAAAGAACCTTGGGATCGCTATCCGGCCTCGGCGGCATCGTCCTTTCGTGGGTTGCCGAATCTGTTGTTTCAGGGGGATGAAGGTGGATTTGGGCATCCCGGTTGGGATCGTGGGACCAGCAAACAAGTTGACCCGCGAACCATTGAAACGACGAGCGAAACCGGCACCTGGCGGCTTCGATGGACGTTTCACGCCACCCACGCGGATCTGCAGGTTCAGACCGATGACCCGAAGCGTCCGTTCTGGTTTCTCTACGAAGGCCCGATCGCGGGACGATGGGCTCCCCAGTCACAATACTTTGCCACCGATGTGACGCCGCCGACGCGAACGCCACGCGACTACTTTGCCGGTGACAAACTCTTTGATCGATTCCGCTGGGCATACCTGGGCGACGTGCAAACACCACGTGTTCTTGCGTTTGTCCATCAAACGCCCGACGACGCCCTCGACACGTTCGCCCATCTGGGCAACTCCGACAAAGGACTCCAATCACCTGACGGGATGGTCGTGTTCGGATTCGGTCGCGGAAACAAGGGAATCCAACCGTTGCTCAAGGGTGCTCAATCGTTTCGAATCGGTCTGATAGAATCCGGCGGACAATCCGACACCGAGTATGAAGCACTCCAGCAGCGACTCGAGTCCTGGTAGCTTCACTCGCTTCTGTCACTCGTTTCTGACCGCCGAAATCAACCATGCCGCTGCATCCCCAAGCCCAAGCCTTTGTCGAGACCCTGGCTGAAGAAGACCGTCCGAGTTGGGAAGAACTGGGCGTCGAAAAGGCGCGCGAAGTCTTCTTGACCTTTGAAGAGATGTGTGGCGACGCGCCCGAGTTGGCTCGCGTCGAAGACCACACCTTGCCGTGTGGGCTGCGACTGCGGCTCTATTCCAATCACGCGACGGCGGTGCCCGTGACGATGTTTTTTCACGGCGGCGGATGGGTGCTCGGCAACCTGGACACACACGATGCATTTTGCCGTCGTCTGGCCGACGCGTCGGGATGCGCGGTTGTCGCGGTGGATTATGGATTGTCGCCGGAGAATGCATTTCCGGGGCCGATCGACGATTGTTACCGGGCGACCGAATACGTCGTGCAAAACGCGGATCGATTGAACGTGGATGGGTCACGGTTGGCCGTCGCCGGTGACAGCGCCGGAGGCCACTTGGCCGCGTCGGTTGCGATCAGGTCGCGCGACCAGGGGAATTTCCCGATCGCGCTGCAAGTGTTGCTCTATCCAGTGATCGAACCGAATTTCGAAACGCCATCCTATCGCGAATTTGCCGACGGCTTTGGATTGACACGCGAGAACATGCGATGGTTCTGGAGCCAGTTTTTGGACGGGCAAGCGGGGGCTTCCGAAGCGGCGCCCAGCCAAGCCGCCTCACATGAGCATCTGCCTCCGGCGCTGGTCATCACGGCCGAATACGATGTGTTGCGTGATGAAGGCAACCGATACGCCCAGCTGTTGCAGCGCAGCGGCGTGGAGGTTCAACACCAACAGCACGACGGCATGCTCCACGCGTTTCTGCACTTCGCCGGAATCTTTGACACCGGGATGGAAGTCGGGCAGCAAGTGGCGGCGGAGATCGGACGCCGTTTGCGATGAGTCGATTCAATCGGTCGTCCGAAATCAACGCGATCAGGTCGGCCCGACGAGTATGCGAGTGCGGCACCAAGGGGGCGTCTATTGTTGGCGATATTGGGCGCAGGCCCTCCACTTCACCCACTGATGGCAGCGCGAACACACGGATGACAGGGTGCCAGAAATCCGTGGGTTCGCGCTGCCATCCGTGGTATCAGTTTCAATGGTTGACCCGGTCAACTGCCGAGGTACC
>NZ_JBFHKV010000967.1:0-3310 GCF_041595215.1 Stieleria sp.
CCCGGCGTCTTTGTAGAGCCGGGCGAGCACTTCATCACTTCGCGGCGGTGCCAGCCGCACGTTTCCGTCGGAGTCTTTGACGCGTTGCACCAGCGCATCGGGGCTGACGAAATCACCATAGTCCAAAATCAAGACCTTTCGCCCTTGCGCCGTCAACCGCGTTGCTGCGGTCGCGCCGCCGGCGCCGCTGCCGATGATGACCACGTCATAGTGCTCGCTCAGATCAGCCAACGGCGGCGCGGGCAGTGAGACCAAATTGGAAACGCGTTCGCATTTCTTGCTCCAGCCCAATCCGATCAATCGGCGGGCGGGAGCGCGCGAGTGGATCACCAATCGCCCCAACATCGCCAATCCGCTGACCGCCAGGTGCAGCAGGTGATCCTCGTCCCACAAGATCAACGGCGGCGCCCCGTTTCGCCGCGGGGTTTCACCCTGATTGAGCACCCGCTGCACCCCCTTGGGCGTGTGGTGCTTCAGCCGCGTGGCGGTGTGTTTGACGCTGTAGACATCGAGCCACAGCAGCGCGACGCTGATGCCCAGCTGCATCCGGTGGGGCAGGTGATCGGCGTACCGCAGCAAATCGTTGGCGACTTGACAGGCGTTGTCGCCTTGGCGTCCGCACCACAGCGCATCGATTTGTGCGGCCATGACGGCCACGAGTGTGTCGAAACGCTTTTCGCGAATCGTATTCATCGGGCAATCTTGCTTCGGTTTTTCTCCCCAGCCGAACAGGTTCAGCGGAACGATGCCGGCGGCCAGGGCTCCCTTGCCGAATTGCCGCCGTGGGATTTCGCTCGCCAGTGCGGCGGTGCCGAGTTCTGACAGATTTTCCAGCGAAGACAAATCGTCCATCAGGGCCTTCCTTGGTCCATGGTCTGTTTCCGAATTGATTGCTTCTGCTGGGGAGAAAACAACCCGTTTTCGCTCGTCATCGTCCACGTCAGAGTCAATTTCGAGCCAAATTGTCGCGTCTGCGGGGTGATCCGCCAGAACCGCCCCGCAGTAGTGATCTTGCCGATTACAACGCCACCGGAGTCGATGTGGCCTTGGGCCGTCTCCCCGTGTGGGTGATAATTCGACGTGAAACCAACCCTTTGGCGACAACCCCGGTGACGAACAGGATGGACGAACAAACAGAGCTGCAAACCGCCAAGGAGCTGCCCCGGGCCGACTTTCATCTCAACCAGCCCTTTCCACCGGCCGGTGACCAACCCCAAGCGATCGAACAACTGACCAAGGGGTTCAACTCTGGCTCGTCCGCTCAGGTGCTACTCGGTGCGACCGGAACCGGGAAAACCTTCACCATGGCCAACGTGATTGCCAACGTCGGCCGCCCGGCGTTGGTGCTCAGCCACAACAAGACGTTGGCCGCCCAGCTGTACAGCGAGTTCAAGGAGTTCTTTCCCGAGAACGCGGTCCACTATTTCGTCAGCTATTACGATTATTATCAGCCCGAAGCCTACATCCCCCAGCGCGACGTCTACATCGAAAAAGACGCCTCGATCAACGAAGAAATCGATCGACTGCGATTGGCCACCACCAGCAGTCTGGTCAGCCGACGCGACGTCGTGATCGTTGCCTCGGTCAGCAGCATCTATGGATTGGGTTCACCCGAGGACTACAAGCAACTGGTCGTCAGTCTGACGCGGGGCGAATCGATTCGCCGCGATCACTTGCTATTAAAGTTGGTCGACGTGTTGTACGAACGCAACGACATGGCGTTTGAACGCGGCAAGTTTCGTGTGCGTGGCGACAGCATCGAGCTGTGGCCCAGTTACGAAGAGTTTGCGTATCGGATCGAAATGTGGGGGGACCAGATCGACCAGATTTCGATCATCAAACCCGTCTCCGGCGAAACCGTCAAAACGCTTTCCCAGGTCTTCGTCTACCCGGCGAAACACTTTGTGATGCCCGACGATCGCATCAAACGGGCGATCAGCGTGATCCGAGCGGAGTTGAAACATCAGTTGGAATTGTTTCAAAAGCAAGGCAAGTTGCTCGAGGCGCAGCGTCTGTCGGCGCGGACTCGATTTGATCTCGAGATGTTGGCCGAAGTGGGCCATTGCCCCGGTATCGAAAACTACTCTCGGCCGCTGTCGGGCAAAGCACCGGGTTCGTCGCCTGACACGTTGTACGAGTTCTTTCCCGACGACTTCATCACCTTCGTCGACGAATCGCACGTCACGGTGCCCCAGGTGCGCGCGATGTACGCCGGTGACCGCAGCAGAAAGTTGACGCTGGTCGATCACGGGTTTCGGCTGCCCAGCGCGCTGGACAACCGGCCGCTGAAATTTGAAGAGTGGGAAGAACGAACCGGCCAAATCTGTTTCGTCAGCGCGACGCCCAGCGATTACGAATTGGAACGCACCGGCGGCGAAGTGGTTGAACAAATCATTCGACCGACGGGATTGTTGGATCCCGAGGTGGAAGTCGTTTCGGCGCGTGGCCAAGTCAATCACTTGATCAACGAAATTCGTATCCGAGCCGAACGAGACGAACGGGTACTGGTCACCGCGTTGACGAAACGGTTGGCGGAGGATTTGGCGAACTTCTTCCAAGAGCAAAACGTTCGTTGCCGTTGGCTGCATAGTGAACTCAATGCGTTCGAGCGCGTGGATCTGCTGCAAGAACTACGGGCCGGGCATTTCGATTGTCTCGTCGGCGTCAACCTGCTTCGTGAAGGCTTGGACCTGCCCGAAGTCTCTTTGGTCGCGATTCTGGACGCCGACAAAGAAGGCTTCTTGCGCAGCGAAACCAGCTTGATACAAACCATCGGGCGGGCGGCTCGCAACGCCAACAGCAAAGTGATCTTGTATGCCGACAAGGTGACCGAATCGATGCGATTGGCGATCGGTGAAACCGAACGGCGTCGCGCGATCCAACAGGCGTACAACGAAGAACACGGGATCACGCCCGAAACGGTGCGGAAAAAAATCAAGGCGGGGATCGAGACCGATGCAGCCAAACGACGAAAAACGATCGCGAAGGCGCAGGAGGAATCCGAGACGACGTACATCACACTCGAATTCGTCGAAGCGTTGGAGCGAGAGATGTTGTCGGCCGCGGAGGACTTGGAATTCGAACGCGCGGCACAATTGCGAGACCGAGTCCTGCAATTAAAAGAAAACATCGGCAAGCCGCTGGCGGAAGTCGAAGAGGAAAAACCGTCGAGTGCAACGGGCCGGCAAAGTCAACGCGGACGACGCAAGGGAACCAAGGGGACGGGGGGCCGCAGCAAGATCCCGAGACCCAAACGCGGTTGATCGGCGTGGACATCAAATCACAACGGGCGTCAATCGATGGGTGCAGG
>NZ_JBFHKV010000968.1:0-3309 GCF_041595215.1 Stieleria sp.
CGATCGACTCGTCCACGGCGGCCGGTGGATCGGGGGCCGGTGGATCGGGGGCCGGTGGATCGGGGGCCGGTGGATCGGGGGCCGGTGGATCGGGGGCCGGTGGATCGGGGGCCGGCGGATCAGGGGCCGGCGGATCAGGAGCAGAATCCTCAACACCCGAATCGGCTCCCAGCACCGGCGGCTCCTCCACAGGCTCCTCCACCGGCAGCTCGGCGAGGCCCACGCTCGACTCGCCCCCCGGCGGTCCGGGAACGTCACCCTCCGCGGTAGCGGTTTCCGGGTTATCCGCCTCCGTCAGGCAACCGCGGATGATCTCCAGAATGTCGTAACCATGCTGCTCCATCGTTGCCGGCCCGATTCCCGAGACGACTTCCAGTTCGCTGCTGCTTTGCGGACGAATTTCGGCCAGCCGGTCGATCGTCGAGTTCGTCAGGACCCGATAGGCGGGGATTCCCAGTGCCGCGGACGCCCGGCGTCGCCAGCGTTTGAGCGCCTCGCCGATCTCATCGGCCAGTTTCTTTTCGGGGCTGGTCAGGTCATCAAGGGTGATGTGGATGCCGGCCTGCGATTCCATTTGGGCTTCGTCCAGGGAATGGTCGTCCGGTGCAGAGGGCGATTGCGCATCCGATTTGGCGACGTCGGTCGATTCGATGTGCCGTGCCGCCGCGGCCAGACCCCGGGCGAGCGCCTTGGACAACGTGAACGAGGCCGGCAACGGCGTCTTCAGATGCATCACGGACTTGCCGAAGTCGCTGATTTCGATCGTCGGACGACGTTGGTCGACTTCACGTTGCTCGATCATCCCGTGCTCGATCATCGCATCGATGATCTTGCTCAATTGAGCCTGTTTCATCGACGACAACATCCCGTAGGTGCTCAATCGTTGAAGCTTCCATTGGGTGATGCGTTTGTTCTGTGAACCGCACAGCATCTGAGCGACCAAGTTCTTTCCGAATCGACCGTGCATTCGAGTCACGCCGCTGAGGATGACGCGCAACCCACACAGCAACGCGTTGGCGTCGGATTCGGTCAGACCGTCCGTGACCGCGCTGCTCGCATTTTTGCCATCGTCGACGTCACAGCGATCACACTTTCCACAATTCTTGCTTTCCGGATCGCCGAAATAATCCAAGATCACGCGTTGGCGGCAGCCGCCGGTTCGGGCGAATCCGATGACGGCTTCTAGTTTTTCATATTCGTTGGCTTTTCGCCGGGCGAGTTCTTCGAAATCGATCTCCAGGTTTTCGAAGGGGACGTCGCGCTGGACGAAATGGACGGCGCGTCCGCGGAACGGTGGCACGTAGTCGAACGCGTTCAATCGACTCAGTTCACGCAACGTCCGCATCAATTGGTCGCGATCGACGTCGGCCAGTTCCATCAATCGGTTGGGCCGCACGTAGACGTCGTCGTTCCGGCGTCGACCGACAACTTTCTCAATCGCGGTCATCACCCGGCGACGCAGTTTTGCTTCTTTCGGCAGGAAATCCAGCAACGTCGGGGCATCGCTGTCGATCCGAACGAGCAACTGGTTTTGGCTGCTGTCGAGTCGCCGTAGCACGCCGGCTTTGGCGAGCAGTGTTTCGGCGGTCCCGATCGCTTCGGAACTGTCCCCGTCGATCGCATCACGGACTTGATCGAGCGTCAGCTCGATCGGATCCTCCGGCCGCGAGAGCAAGTACTGGTAGACCTTGTTGACGATCGCTTTGGAGGGGTAACGATTCTCGATGAAAAACTCTTGGATGTAGCGATCGTGATAGGAGAAAAACAGGCGGCAATCGCTCTCCAATCCGTCGCGTCCGGCGCGGCCGGCTTCCTGGTAATAGGCCTCCAACGTTCCCGGCATGTTGTAGTGGGCGACAAACCGAATGTCGGACTTGTCGATCCCCATGCCAAAGGCGTTGGTGGCAACGATCGCCGCCAACTCGCCAGACATGAACTTTTCCTGCACGATACGGCGTTTCTCCGACTCCATGCCGCCGTGATAGATGCCGATCGGGCGGCGTGTCTTTTCCGGCAACCATTCGCCGATCGCTTCGCACGTTTTTCGCGTCGCGGCGTAAACGATTCCGGCGCCGTCTTGCCGTTTGACGAATTCGACCAACTGGTCTTCTTTTTCCACGTCCGTTTTGCTCTGAGACACCCCGAAATGGAGATTGGTGCGGGCAAACCCTGTCACGAAAACTTTGGGGGATTGCAGATCCAACAGAGAACAAACGTCCTCACGCACCATCGGTGTCGCGGTAGCGGTCAGCGCGATCGTTTGCAGACCACCCAGGTACTGCGAGCGGACTTTGCCCAGTCGGGAGTAGTCGGGGCGAAAATCGTGTCCCCATTCGCTCACGCAGTGGGCTTCATCGACGGCCAGCAAGGTGACTTGGCAGCGTTGCAAGGTTTCCAGAAATCGACCGTTGCGAAGCCGTTCCGGCGCGACATAAACCATTTCCAGTTCGCCGCGGGCCATCGATTCCATCACGTCCTCTTGTTCGCGGAGGCTGAGCGTGGAATTGATGAGCCGGGCGGCGATTCCCAACTGCCGCAGCGTGTCGACCTGGTCCTTCATCAACGCGATCAGCGGAGAAACAACGATCGTTGTGCCGGGACGAGCCAGGCTGGGCAGCTGGTAGCAGAGGCTTTTCCCACCGCCGGTCGGCATCACGCACATCACGTCTTCGCCGCTGGCGACGGCTTCGATCACCTCGCGCTGACCGGGCCGAAATTCGCTCAGGCCGAACCGAGAGAGCAGCGAATCGTAATCGGTGGCAGTGGCATTCATGAATCAGTCCGTTTGAGAAGGCATGTGCGGTCAAAAGTATACGGATTTCCCATGCATTGGCGATCCGCGACCCGCCCATCGCACCCGGCGAGCCCTGACTGGCTGGCCTGACTAGCTGGCCTGACTAGCTGGCCCCACCCTGACAACAGCCGATAGCAGTCTGGACCAACCTCGTCTATACTCGATCGTTTCTGCCGCCGTGACCTGATTCAACCGAGCCTGCACTTCGCCATGCCGCACGCCATGCTCTGTGCCCGACCGCATTCGAGGCGTTTCCGATCTGTCACCCCCTTATTTTTTCGTCTCGTCGTGTTGATCCTCGCCGGCATGGTCTGGGGCCAGGGACTTTGCGGCCTAGGCCGCTGTCACGCCGATGAGCCGGTTTTTACCGATGATTTCGAGTCGGGGACCCAGCGATGGGAAATGCTCGACCCGAAGACCTGGAAACACAGCACGCACGACGGCTCCAAGACGATCGAAATCACCGACCGCAGCAGCGAGTACAAGCCGCCGGTTCGCAGCCCGCTGCATGTCGC
>NZ_JBFHKV010000969.1:0-3308 GCF_041595215.1 Stieleria sp.
CCGGGGTCTGTCCCCATTCGCCCGGGGTCTGTCCCCATTCGCCCGGGGTCTGTCCCCATTCGCCCGGGGACTGTCCGCATTCGCCCGGGGTCTGTCCCCGATCAACCGGGGTCTGTCCCCAGGACGGGGCCTGTCCCCGCGGGGGCGTTGAAAATAGGGCCAATGCGACAGATAGGACACATGCGTCGTCTAGGCCCTCTTGGTCCCATTTCCCCCCGGCTAACAGCTAACAGCTAACAGCTAACCGCTAACCGCTATCAGCTATCAGCTAACCGCTACCCTCCAACCGCATCTTCCTGCAGCAACCGAACGACCGGCGATGTCTCGCTCGCCGACTCGGACTCTTCGAATTCCGTGATTTCCATGAACGACACACGGGCGCGATTGACGATGGCCACACTCATCTGTTGCGGGCTCTCGGGCGACTCGGCATCGATGACGCTGGCATCAGCCACCGGAAAGAAGTCGCGGTTGGCGTGCAAGAATTCTTTGACGGTTTTGTTGCTCGTCATGTGCAAACGTCCCCGCACGATCCAACGATCGATGGCCACCACGGCCTGGAACAGTTGCAGCGCACGCCGACTGCCGATCCGTTTCTCAGCGGCCTCGTGATGGTTGCCCGCGATGCCCGCAATCATGATTTCGGGTTTGCGGACCTTGACGCTGTCGACGTGGTCGATCTTCTGGCCGCGGCGAAACAGGCTGGCGTTGGTGCATTCCATGTAACCGCTGATCGACTGGTTCATCACGTCGGACATCCGTCGCCCGCCCAAGTCGCAATCGGCATGAATTTCAAAACCGGTCGTCAGCAGACGAATGGCCGTCGCCGGACTCTCATCGGTCTTCCGCACCAGCGACTGGCACACACTTAAGTTTTTTAGAAGCTCAGCTACATCGTCCATCGGAGCGCTCATCCAAGTTGATTCGGTGTTCATCGGACCGCGTTGCTGATCTGACGCCAGCGCATCAGAAAAACAGCGGGTATGGCTTCAATTAGGTCATCGCTTCACCGCTCCGATCCGCAAAGCGTCAAAAATAGGGGCCAGCCTCACCGCGCCGGGCTATTGTTTCCACCAAAATGTGAATAACCCGCAAGACAACGAGCGTGGATGCGGGGGGAGTGTCCTCCCCGACCGAGACGCATGATCTTAGTGGGGGCCACAGTCGGTTCTGGTGCGGGGGCGAGCCGGTCGACGCGACCGCTGAGGTGGTTTTGGCGGGCATTGTTCACTACAACAGGGCTTGCCCCGTCCCCGTAGGGTCGCCAGAAAATGCGTCGCTTCCTCCGACTTTTCTCGTTTTCGCTCTTCGCGTCCCTGTTCGCGATCAGTGGACTTGCGCAGCAACCGGCACCGATCGCGCGACCATGGCAAGTCGTCTCGTTCTTCGATGATGCCCAGTTGGCAGAGAAGTCGGTCACGCATGCCGACGTTGCGGCCGATGGATCGGTTTGGCTCGCCGTTTCCGACGGGCTGTATCATTACGACGGGTATCGCTGGAAACGTTACACCACCGCAGACGGTCTTCCCAGCAACTACGTTCGCTGTGTGTTGGTTGCCGACGATGGCGCACTCTGGGTCGGGACCGACCGTGGCGCAGGCCGGTTTGACGGTGAAACGTTTGATGGCAGCACGCTGCAAGGTCAATTGGCCGGCCCCAGCATCCGCCGCATCGTCGAAGACAGTGACGGGTCACTGTGGTTTTGTTGCGACCAGTGGCCCAAGGGCGATGTCACCGCCGGCCTGACCCGCATGCAAGACGGACAGTTCACCACCTGGCGTCAGAGCGACGGGTTGCCCAGCAGCTACACGTCCGACTACGTCCGAGTCACCAGCGGCCAACAATTCGTCTTGACCAACCAAGGCCTTGCCGAATTCACCGACGACGGTTTCCGGCAACCGCTCAAGGATGCCGGGCTGTGGGAACAAGACACCTACATCTGGTCCATGGTCGAAAGTGCCCGACACGGATTGATCGTCTCCACCGATGATCATTTCTTTCAATTCAAAGACGGATCGTGGCGTCGCATCCCCAATCAGATCGCGGACCTGGAACAACCGAAACTGGTCGCCACCCGAGACGGCGAAGTCTTCACCTGCACGCCGGGACGGGGACCGGTGATCTATCGTTGGGTCGGCGGCGGTTGGGAGAAAACGTCTCGCCAGTTGACGGACGTCACCGGTGGCAACAATTACCTGTTCGAAGACGACCAGGGTGCGGTCTGGATCGCCGGCTCGGAACGCCTGCTCCGCTGGAACCGAGGTGAGCCGGAGTGGCAGCTGCATCAAGATGTCGGCGGACCGGTCCATCGAGACACACAGGGCGGAGTCTGGTTCAAACAGATTCAAGGCGGTTTGGTGCGTTGGGCTTCGGATCGACCGACGCACTACCGCGACCTTTCCGAACCGATCTACGAAGACTCCCAAGGCGTGCTCTGGGCGGCGTCCGAAAAGGGTCTTTATCGATGGGATCACGGTCGTCTCCAGCAGGTTGATCTGGCAGACCACGTCAAGCCGACGCTGCTGGGGATCGACGGCCGCGATGTGGTCTGGCTCTCAGCAACAGACACCAATCGAAACCGATTCGTGATCGGGATCGCCGGCGACCAGATGCACGTCAAAGATATTTCACATTTTCAAGATCGGGTTCGTGTGAGTCGCTCCTATGCCGACCCGCGTTCAGGGATTTGGGCAATCCTGGGCGCGAATAACTTTCCGCCGTTTCAACTGGTGCACTGTGATCCCGAATCGATCACCCCCATCGCGTTGCCGGACCGGGCTGAGATCAGTCATCCGCCGAATGTGACCGCGTTGGCCGACGGATCGGTTTTTGTGTCGGGATTTTTTGGGCTGATGCGGACGACCGATTTAGGTGCGAACTGGACCGAAGTCCCGATGCCCTCCTCGGCCTTGGGCAAGATTCTCGTGCTCGGCGGAGAAGCGTGGGTGCAATGTCGCGGCGACTTAGGCGGTCAAGCCGCGTTGGCGCGGTTCCGCGACGGCGAGTGGGAAATGATGTTTGATCGTCAAGGCAAGATCGTCGGTCAAAACGGAAGGAAACAACTGTTCGCATCGTCACAAGGCAAAATCGAAGTGCTGACCGCGGGTGTAGAAGAACTGCCGCCGCCGATCGCCACCACGCCGTTCGAAACCCGCGTGTCAAGCGTCGTCGCGGGAGACTCCGGTGAGTTGTGGGTGGGGGTAGGCACGCGTTGCTATCGCTATCGGTCCGATACCGATGCGCCGGAAACTGAAATCATTGACGGCGATCAAACGCTCGGTGAAGACGAAACGCTGCGGTTACGTGTC
>NZ_JBFHKV010000970.1:0-3305 GCF_041595215.1 Stieleria sp.
GGTTCAACACGCTGCGGACCCAAATGAAGGCGGGCATCTTCTTCGCCGGAAATCAGAACCGCCGCTACGGTCGCGATTCGATGCACAGCGAGTTCGGGGTGCTGTCGCGTTTGGAAATCCTGTCGACGTTGTCCAAGACCTTCGATGTTCGGATCAGCGCGCGTGAGGCGGACGGGCGTGACGACCGGATCGTACTTCGCGACAGCGCGGTCGACCCGATTCCGGCACAAGATTGGATGGCGACCTTGGCGTCACACCAATTCTTTCTGTGTTGCCCAGGCGCGTCGCAGCCGGTTTGCCACAATGCGATCGAGGCGATGTCGGTCGGCACCATCCCGATCATCGAATACGCCGACCGCTTCCATCCGGAACTGGTCGACGGCGTCAATGCGATTTGCTTCCGCGGCCGCAAAGGCTTGATCGCGGCGATCCGTCGGATCGATTCCATGCCACCGGAGAAACGAGCCCGTCTGTCCCGAAATGTGTGCCAGCACTACGACGAACACCTGGACGGCGCCCGGTTTTTGAAACGATTACGCGACGAGTTGAACACCGATTTTGTCGATCAGGTTTCGATGCCTTTTCACAATCGCAATTTCTTTTCCACAGCGTCGCCGCCCAGCGGTCGTGTTCCGTTGAGCCACTCCCGCGCTGCTTGACGAATCGCGAGTCAGCATCGAAGATTTGGGCCCGACTTCATCAACGCGGAAAAGGGGTCAGGCCCCAAAAATGCGGAGCACCCTGCGGGGCATTTGGTTTTTGGGGCCTGACCCCTTTTCCGCTCGCAACGAGCCCCGTTCGATTCTTCCCTTTGCTGGCCCTTTCCTTCATGCGTGTTCTCGTTACCGGACCGGCCGGATTTCTGGGCGCCGAGATTGTCAATCAGTTGCTCGCCCGCGGCGACCAGGTCGTCGGTGTCTCACGCGGTGACTACCCCGATCTGGCCGACAAGGGTGTCGCGTATCATCGCGGCGACCTGTCCGATGCCGCCGTCACCGCGCGACTGATTCGCGACGTCGACGCAGTCGTCCACACCGCCGCCGTCGCCGGCGTCTGGGGCGCTTACGAAACGTTTTACCGCATCAACACGCAAGCCACGCTGAATGTGATCGACGCCTGTCGCCACAACGGCATCGGCAATCTGGTTTTCACCAGCAGCCCCAGCGTGACGTTTGCCGGTGACGACCAACGTGGTGTCGACGAATCGGTGCCCTATCCCGAACGCTGGCTGTGCGCGTACCCGCAAACCAAAGCGCTGGCCGAGCAAGCGGTTTTGCAGGCGCATCGGACAGGTGAGTTGAACACGTGTGCCCTGCGTCCGCATCTGATCTGGGGCGCGGGCGACCCCCATTTACTCGCGCGTGTGATCGACCGCGCCGCGGCAGGCAAATTAAAAATCGTCGGCGACGGCAAGAACCTGATCGACACCGTTCACGTGGTCAACGCCGCCGCCGCCCACCTGGATGCACTCGACGCGCTGCAGCAGCGTCCCGAGGTGGCGGGTGGACGAGCGTATTTCATCGCCCAGGATGAACCGGTCAACTGTTGGGATTGGATCGCACAAATTTGCCAAATCGGCTCGGTCGCGGCCCCCTCCCGGCGTGTCCCGTTCCGCGTCGCCTACGCCGTCGGGGCGACTCTCGAGGCGGCGTATCGCGTGACCGGCAGACAAACCGAACCGGTGATGACCCGCTTCGTGGCGGCCCAATTGGCCAAAGACCACTATTTCGATATCTCTGCGGCCAAGGAGCGTTTGGGGTACAACGTCCGCGTTTCGATGGACCAGGGCCTACAAGAATTACGGTCGGCGTGGCAAGACCAATCGACTTGATCAGGGGCATCCCCCTCGAACGACGGTAGCTGCGCCGGGCAAAGCGTGGTCCAATGGTCCAGACGTTCCAGACCCGAATCCTCCCCCACACCATGCAAGGCGCTCCCATGTCGACTAGCGACGTGCGAAACATTGATTCGCTTCAGCGGCTCCGCACCGGGGTGCTCTCGATGGCCGAGAGCTGGGAAAAAACGCTGCAGGAGATTCGAATCTCCATCCACCGGGCCGATCAGTATTTCGGCGACGAGGTGCCGAGGTATTGGCGTCACCAGACAGAGCTTGCCGAGCGTGAGCTGACCGAGGCGAAAGACAATCTACAGCAGAAGCAGTCAGCCGCGCGGGCCGGTGATCGCGTCAGCGCCCTGGAAGCTCAAAAGCGGGTGGCCGCTGCCAAAACCCGCCTGGACATGTGCCGCGATCGATACCGAACCGCCAAATCGTTGGCGATCGAGATTCGCCACCAATGCGACGAACTGCTCGGTCCACTAGCGGACATGACCGAACACAGCGACAATCTCCTGCCCGCCGCGGCGCTCAAGCTCGGCACGCTGCTGGAATGGCTGCATCGCTACGCCGACGCCGCCCAGTTGCCCGTGTCGCCCGATGAAGCGTTCGCGGCACCGTCCGGCCCGCCTTCGGATCCTCCGCCGAATCCCCCCGCATCGGACACCCCGTGAAGCGATTCGTGGGATCGGATTCTCATCCGTCGATGCTGACCCTCTTCAACGACTCCTACCGTCATTTCAATTCTGTCGATGTCTGAACCTGCCAGCCAAATCTTTGAAACCCTCCGCCATTGTGACTCCTCTCGATCGGAATTGCTCCAACAGCTCGCGGACTACTTCCGCCAAGAACAGTTGCCGATGGAGTTGTTCGAGGCCCGCAAGATGATCGTCCGCGACCGATTGGGGTTGCCGCTTTTGACCAGCGAAGACGAACCGACGCGGTCCGAAGAGGTCGAGCGGCAATTGGAAGCGGGCCTGTTGGAAGCGTGCCGCGAATCGGGCGAGATGCTGATCCAAGCCGGACGCGTTTTCGAAGGCTGGACCTACCTGCGGCCGACCGGCGACAACGAGCTGATCCGGAATCTGATCGCGGAAGTCGAAATCACGGACGACAACTACGATGAAATGCAACGTGTGTTGTTGCACGAAGGCGTTGATGTGGGGCGGGGATTCCAAGCCGTTCTAGACCATCAAGGCACCTGCAACAGCATCACGCTGTTCGACCAAGCGATCGCCCAACGCAGCAAAGCGGACCGCCGCGCCGCCGGCGAACGATTGCTAGAACATTTTTACAACGAATTGATCACGCTGGTCCGCGACGATATCACCGCCCGCGATGCCGCCCCCGGTGAAGACGAATCGCTGTCCGACATGCTGGCCAGCCGGCCTTGGGTGATGAAAGACGGCGGCTATCACCTCGACACCACCCACCTGTCATCGACCGTGCGGATTGCGTCCACGCTGACGGA
>NZ_JBFHKV010000971.1:0-3295 GCF_041595215.1 Stieleria sp.
CAAACCAATCGCTTCCGCCGACTGCCGTAGCACCGAGTGGGGTAAGCTTCCAGCTTGCCAAACGCATTGCCGGCCGACGGGTGGGAAGCTCGCCACACGTTCCAATCCGATTGCACGCAGCGAAGGTTGTGCATGGCCGTTGGCCAAATTGAACCTCATTGCGATGCGGTTCCTGGGGCGGCGCAGCCCTCGCAAATGCTCGGTTTGCTTGCCCCAGGCTATGGGTATCCATGCCCTTTGGGCAAAAAGCGACTTGGGTAGATACGCATGCCCCCTGGGAGAGTCGCGGAGAAGTTTGCGACGACCCGGGGAGGGTGCTTTGGCGTCGTTGTCGGCACTGGTGGGTGCGGGGCCGCGGAAACCCTCCCCTCGCTGCGCTCGACCCTCCCGCACACGGGAGGGTGACTTCTGCACTTGATGCGTCTGCCCCTCGCTTCGCTCGGCCCTCCTGCCAGGAGGGTGACTTTAAAAACCGCACGACCTCCGTGGCCGGGGCTGACGAAGGCGTTTGAAAACCGCGTCCCCGCCGCCGACGCCAACCCGTCGAGCTCCGCCTACTTCGCCGCGCCTTTTTAATGGACCGCCGGTCGACTAAATGGAATGGGGTCGCTAGGATTCCCAGCGTGCCAGCAGGCGACAGCGTGCCCCATCAACCGACTCAGGAGACGAGAGTGTTCAAGAGGCTTGCCGTGACGAGCGTTGAAAAACAGGGCGTCCGTGCTCGGACCGGGGCGTGGGGGCTGGGGCTGGCGTTCGCCTGGTTTGTCCTGTCGACCACCGGCTGCGGCGAACCGACGATCGCGTCTCGGGAAAAAGCTCCGTTGCCGGTGACGGTGATGACGCTATCCAAATCGATCCCCCAATCCTCCTACTCCGCTTCGGGGAGTGTGAAATCGTGGAAGACCGAAGACCTCGGGTTCGAGGTGTCCGGTCGCGTCCAGTGGGTGCTTGAACCGGGGGAAGACATCGACGGTCGCCTGGTTGATCCCAAGGACAAAACCAAAGTCATCATGGAAGGCACGAAGCTGGCGCAGATCGAGCCGGCCCGCTATGAAATCGCGTTGCAGACCGCGGAAGCGAACTTGGACGTCGCGTTGCTGGGGAAAGAGGAGATCGAGATTCGGCTGGACGAATCGCTGCCCGCCCAGATCGAGTCGGCGGAAGCGGATTTGGAGTTGGCGAAAGCGGAATTCGATCGCATTGAAAAGCTGGCCGAACGCAACGCCGCGTCGCAAAGCGAATTTGAGCAAGCCAAGAACCTGGTCGCCACACGATCCGCCGCAGTGCTTTCCTTGTCGGCCAGCAAGAAACAAGCCCAGGCGCAACTGAAGTCTGCCGACGCCCAAATCAAGCGGGCCAAACAGGCGCTACGAGACGCCCAACGTGATCTGGACAACACCGTCCTGTACGGATCCTATCAGGGTCAGATTTCGAAGGTATCGGTCGTGCCCGGCAGCGTGGTCTCGGCCGGTTCTCCCGTGTTGACCCTGCAGATGACCAACCCGATCAAGGTCGAAGTCGAGTTGTCCGCGGCACAGTCTCGCAAGATGCGAAAGCGGCGCAGTTTGCCGGCATCGTTTGCGTTACCGGACGGCTCGGCCCGTCAAGCAACGGCGTTCGTGTACAACATCGACCCGAGTGCGGACCCGACCACTCGAACGTTCACCATGACACTGCTGATGCTCAATGAGAAGTTTGCCGACAAGGTGGCCGGCCCGATCGACGAGCGGCGTGTCGCGCGTTCGGAAGACCTTTGGCCGATCCGACTGAACCAGATGATGGGGACGGAACAAGGGGTGATTCTGGTCGAAGAAAAATCGATCCGCAACGATGAGGCGGGCGACTACGTTTACCTGGTGACCAACGCAAAGCATGATGAAGTCCTGCCGCCGATCCTCAAGGTGCGGCGTCAGGGCATCGTCAAGAACGATTTGCTGATTCCGTTCTTGGGCAACTGGTCGTTTCAATCAATCACCTTCGTCGATTCGCAGGGCCAGCCCGAGAGCGTCGACCCGGACTCGCTGTACGTCGGATTACTCGAAGACGGTCGACCACCCGGACCGGAATGGGATGGAGAATCGGTCGTCCTGGACGGCGGTTCACAGTGGATGCTTCGTCCCGGTGACCTGGTCGACATCGACCTGTCCGAAGAAGGCACGGAACTCGGGTTTCACGTCCCGGTCGAAGCGATCTTTAAGACATCGGACAAGTCGTCGCTGTTTGTCGTCCGCAGCGGCCGCGTCGAGGAGATTCCCGTCACGCTGGTCCCCGGTGACAACTTGGACGAAGGGTCCATGATGCAGGTGCAATCACCCAAGCTGAGTGAAGGCATGCTGGTGGTTCGCGACGGCGTGCATTTGTTGCGAGACGGCCAAACGGTCAACGTCGTCGGCCAGTCGCCTGTTGCGATGGAGTCGAACTAGGCCATGTCTGATTCATCGCCACCGTTGCCATCCTGGTCACTTGCGTCGCTTGCGGTCCGCTATCGCCCGATCGTCTTCTCGCTCGTCCTGCTCGGTCTGGCAATCGGGGCAGCCACCTTCGTGACGATACCGCGCCGCGAAGACCCCGAATTCACGATTCGCGTCTGTGTCGTCTCGACCGCCTGGCCCGGTGCCCCGGCCGTCACGGTCGAAGAACTGATCACCGACAAGATCGAACAAGACTTGGCCAGTATCGAGGAAGTCAAGCTGACGCGATCGACCACGGTGACGGGCCGGTCGACGATCTTCGTCGAACTGGAAGACAACATCGCACCGGACAAGATTCAAAACGTCTGGGACAAAGTCCGCGCCCGCGTCGACTTGGTTCCGATGCCTGCATCCGACGTGCGTCCGATCGTCAACGATGAATTCGGTGATACCGCGGTGTTGGTGCTGGCCGTTCACCAAACCCCTTCGGGCGGTCGAGAGACCATCCGCCCCCAGGATCGATACTCGCCACGCGAACTCGAACGATTTGCCGAAGACGTGCAGGACGCGTTGCGGTTGTTGCCCGGCGTTGCGAAAGTCGACATGTTTGGTGAACGCGAGGAAGCGATCTACATCGAGACCGAGATGGCGAATTGGGCACAGATCGGACTGACCACCGCCCAGCTCGAAACGCTGGCCCAGGAACGAAACATCATCCAGGCAGGCGGCGAACTCGACACCCGAGCGGGTCACTATTCCGTCAAGACGGGCGGAGAGTTCAATGCAGTGGAAGAGATCGCGCAAATCGCCAGCACCGTCCGCACCGATGACGGGGACAACAGCGTTCCGCTGACGGAATTCGGGCTGACGATCCAGCGCGGGTA
>NZ_JBFHKV010000972.1:0-3278 GCF_041595215.1 Stieleria sp.
CATCGTCGAACAACTCGCCGGCGACGAATTGGCAGACGAGTCGGTGCGAACCCGCAGCGGTGGCGATGAAAACGTCGTCGAAGAAACCCGGCTCAACGGCAACTACACGCCCGAAGAATCCGAGTGGCTGGTCGCGACCGGGTTCCTGCGACTCGGCCCGTGGGACAACGCGATGATCGAAGCCGACGAAGCACGACAAATCTACTTGGACGACTTGGTCAACATCACCGGCCAGACGTTTCTGTCGACCACCATGCGATGCTGCAAGTGCCACGATCACAAGTTCGACCCGATCCCCACCCGCGATTACTACCGCATGTACGCGGCGTTTTCGACGACGCACATGGCCGAACGCGCGGTGCCACTGCTGCCCGAAGAATCGACCGACGGGTTTGAAAGCGGTCGGGCACACGTGCAGAGAATGTTGGACTTTGCGGTTTCGGAAAAGAACAAGCTAGTCGAGAAACGTGAAGCGGCGGCAAGGAAATGGTTCGAAGAACACGGGCTGCCCTACAAGAATGAAAACCAGCGAAAGGACTTGCCCGATGAAGAAAAACCGGAACGACACGTCGGGCTGGACTACGTCGAACAGGGACAATTAAAGGTCCGCGAGCAAGACGAGTGGATCTGGAAACGACGCTTGGAACGCTACGAGCCGATGGCGCAAAGCGTCTACAACGCGGCATACGCCGAGATGGCGTGGAACGGAGCTCGCAAGCTGCGGATCGGAAAGCCGAAGAAAGAATCGCCTTCGGTTGTCAATCATATCCTGGTCGGCGGAGCATTGACGGCGCTCGGTGATCAGGTCCTGCCGGGTGTCTTGAGTGCGGTGGCGTTGCCGGCCAGTCCGTCGCTGGATCCGGGAGCAAACGAAGATCCCTTCCTGCTGACGCCTGAAATCGACGGACGACGATTGGGACTGGCCAAATGGATCGCTCATCCGGACAACGCACTGGCGCTGCGTTCGATCGTCAATCGAATTTGGCAGTACCATTTCGGAGTCGGCTTGGCGGCCAACGCCAACAACTTTGGCGCCAAGGGCGACAAACCCTCGCACCCGGAATTGCTCGATTACCTGGCCAGCGACTTTGTCGAAAATGGTTGGACGATCAAACGGATGCATCGCATGATCATGCTGTCAGATGCCTATCGACGGTCGACGGTTCCGACGGACAGCGAAACGCTCGCCGAAGTGGATCCGAACAATCGGTTGCTTTCGCATTTCCCACGCCGTCGATTGAGTGCCGAGGAGCTGCGTGATTCGGTGCTGGCGATCACCGGAGAACTGCGTCACTGCGACGGCGGTGTGCCGATCAAACCGGAGATCAACATGGAAGTGGCGTTGCAACCGAGAATGATTCAATTTTCGCTCGCCCCGTCTTACCAACCGTCGCCCAAGGCCGATCAGCGCAATCGTCGAACGATCTACGCGTATCACGTCCGCGGGATGGCCGACCCGTTTACGGAGTTGTTCAACCAGCCGAACCCGAACGAGTCGTGTGAACTGCGCGAATCCGCCTCGGTGACACCTCAAGTGTTCACGCTGCTCAACAGTGCCATGATGACCGACCGATCGATCGCGTTCGCGCTGCGGCTGGAAAAGGAACGTGACGCGTTGCCGGCGCAAATCGATCGGGCGTTTCGTTTGACGTTCGGCCGCGATGCTTCGGACGACGAGCGCAAGCAGTTGACACGTTATGTCAAAGAGATGCGCAGCTATCACGAATCGGTCGACCCCGCGCCGGTCGAGTATCCGACCACCATCACGCGTTCGCTGGTGGAGGAGTTCTCGGGCAAGGTGTTCGAGTACGAAGAGATTTTGCCGGTCTTTGAAGACTACGAGTACGATCGCAAGGCCAGTGACGTGTCACCGCAGACACGGGCGTTGGCGGACATGTGTTTGCTGTTATGGAACACCAATGAGTTCATGTACGTGGAATGACGGTGCAGAGACCAGCACGTGGCGTCAGCCAGTGGCGTGTGTCGAATCCACACCGACGCACGCCGGTCGCTCACGCGTCCCGCTGGAATTGCACACCAGCACGTGGCGTCAGCCAATGGCGCGTGTGGAACACACCTTCACCACAAACAACACAACTTCATCGCACAGGAAATTAGTCAAATGAATCCATCACTCAATCGTCGCGACGCGTTATTCGGACTCGGTGCTTCCTTAGGTTCGGTTGCCTTTTCGGCGCTGCTTCAAGGCGAAGAGGCGGTACAACCGGCCGCGGGTGGTTCGCCGCTGTCGCCCAAGCCTCCGATGATGCCGGCCAAGGCGAAGAACGTCATCATGTTGTTCATGGAAGGCGGACCGGGCCAAATGGACACGTTTGACCCCAAGCCTGAATTGACACGTCTGCACAAGACCGAGTCCAAGCTGAAGGCGGGCCAAGAGCAAGGGTTCAAGTTCTTCGTCGGCAGCCCGTTCGGGTTCAACAAGGTCGGTGACACCGGCATCGAAATGTGTGACCAATGGAAATACCTTTCGGATCCCTACGTCGCCAACGAATTGTGTAACTATCGCGGTTGCCAAGCCGAATCGCTCAATCACCCCGAAGCGTTGTTCCACATGAATACGGGCAGTCGCTTGGGAGGAGATCCCGCGGTCGGCGCCTGGGCCACGTACGGCTTGGGGACGGAGAATCAGAATCTGCCGGGCTACGTCGTGATGACGGAACTGGCATTGCCACAGGGCGGTCCGACAAACTGGAGCAACGGTTTTCTGCCGCCGTATTACCAGGGCACGCGTCTGCGTCCGGAAGGTTCGCCGATCTTGGATCTGACGCCGCAGGATTTCAAGTCGCGTGAACACCAACGGCGTGCGCTCGACGAATTGGCGCGGCTGAACAAGGCGCACCTGGATTCATTGGGCGCCGCGGATCAAAAACTGAGCGCCCGGATGCAGAGCTACGAGCTTGCGTTCCGCATGCAGACCGAAGTGCCGGGCGTGATCGATTTGGCCAAAGAGTCCCAGGACACGATCTCGATGTACGGCATGGACGATCCGGAGACCGAAACCTTTGGACGACAATGTTTGATGGCGCGGCGGTTGGTCGAAAGCGGCGTACGATTCGTCCAGATCTTCAGCGGCGGATGGGACAGTCACGATTATCTGGAACGCGGTCACTCCTCGAGAATCAAGAGCGTCGACAAGCCGATGGCGGCCCTGATTCGCGACCTGAAACAACGCGGCATGTTGGAAGACACGCTGGTGATTTGGACGGGCGAGTTTGGTCGCACGCCGGACAACAACAAACGCGGCGGCGTCTATTCAC
>NZ_JBFHKV010000973.1:0-3278 GCF_041595215.1 Stieleria sp.
GCCCGCCCCACCCAGTCTGCCGCAAGCCAATGGTCTGGAAGCCAGTGCCTTGGAAGCGGGTGCTCGGCAGTCCGCCCCGCAGCCGTCCAGCCCCGACAACGCGCCCATCGAGTGCACGCTACCGCTGGACGACGAAGACTACTTGGACATCGTGGTCGACTTCCTTCAACAGCTTGATGTGCGGTTGATGGGCATGTTGTCGATGGTGCAAACCAAGTCCTTTGACGAGCTGTATGACGAAGCCCATTGGCTCAAAGGTTCCGGCGGCACCGTCGGATTCCCGGCCTTCACCGATCCGGCACTCGCGCTGATGAACGCGTCGGAGCGTCGCGATGTCCGGCAATGCCAGGAATCGCTGCGCGACGTTTTGGCGATTCGCCAACGGCTGGTCGTGCCGCACACCTCTGCCCCGGCGCCAGCTGAATCGATCGACGCCCGCTGAATCGATCGACGCGCGGTCACGTTCCGCCCGCGGCATCGACGTCGCCGATCCCATAGTGACGCAGCTTCTCTCGCAGCGTACCGCGGTGAATGCCCAGCCGGTCGGCCGCTGCGGCACGGCTACCCGCGGTCGACTGCAGCGTCAAACGAAGCAGCGTGGGTTCGACCGCGGCAATCAAATCGGCGTGCAGCGTCGTCAACGAATCCGCTTCGCCGGCCCCGTCGAGACGTTCCTTGCACCACGCCGCGACGGCATCGGCCAACGCTGCATCGGGCCGCGGCGACTCGTTCGGCTCGCGACCGAGTTGTGGGTCGGGAAAGTCGTCGATCGTCAATGAACGGCCGCGTGCCAGGACGGCGGCGTGCTCCACCGCGTTGCTCAATTCGCGAACATTGCCATGCCAAGGTCGCCCGCACAATTCCTTGATCAATTCCTCGGATAAGGATTCCGCCGCCGATTCGTTGCCCAATCGCGACAAAAAATAACGACACAACACCGCGACGTCTTCCAAACGTTCACGCAGCGGAGGCAGATGGATGTGCAGCCCGCTCAGGCGATAATAAAGATCCTCGCGAAACTGCCCTGATCGCATGGCTTCGTGAAGGTCTCGGTTGGTCGCGGCCAGAATCCGCACGTTGCACCGTCGCGGATGCACGTCCCCCACCCTCAGGTATTCACCTTGATCCAACACCCGCAACAACTTGACTTGCACCCCCATCGGCAGATCACCGATTTCATCCAAGAACACCGTGCCACCTTCGGCACGATCAAACAGACCCGATCGATCGGTGTCGGCGCCGGTGAAGGCGCCTTTGACATGACCGAATAACTCACTCTCGACCAGGTCTTCGTTCAACGTCACCGGGGCGATCGGCAGGTACACTTCTTTGCCGCGATGGCTGTGTCGATGAATGGCCGCGCCGACCAGCTCTTTTCCGGTCCCGGTTTCTCCCGTGATCAACACCGACAGATCGCTGGCGGCCACCAACGCGATCTGCCGAAACGCCTGCTGCATCGCCGGCGAGCTGCCGACCAGACGCTGCTCTCGCTGGTCTTTGCGCACGACCGGCACCGGAGCCGAACGGGACTTGGACGTTGAAAGCGCGACCTGACAGACGCGACGTGCATCGTCCAGCCGAAACGGTTTGACCAGGTAATCACTGGCGCCCCGCTGGACGGCCGCAACCGCCGTTTCCAGGTCGCCGAACGCCGTCATCACGATCACCGGACTGCCGCCGCTGGCCTCGATAAACTTGGGCAGCGCAGAAATCCCGTCCTCCTTTGGCAACCGCACATCCAACAGGACAAGATCCGGGCGCTCGGCCGCGGCAAGCTGCAGCCCTTCTTCGGCCGAGGACGCCGTCTTGACCACGTGTCCCAGGTCGGACAGCAGACGCTCAAACGCCCAGCAAATCGAAGGTTCGTCATCGACGACCAGTACGGTTGCTTGATCCCTCGCCGACACGTCGCCAGCGGCACGCTGCGGTTGATCACGACCACTCATTCGGTTGACTCTCTCGTGTTACGTTCACTGCTGACGTTCACCGCCAGCTCGAACGTCGTTTTCTCTGAACCACGCCGCCACCGGATCGAACCACCCAACGATTCGGCCGTCCGTTTCACCAGCGGCAACCCCAGCCCCAGCCCTTCGGGCTTGGACGTGACAAAGGGGTCAAACAGTGTCTGGGAAACCGATGCGTCAACGCCAGGCCCATCATCGCTGACCGAGACGACACATCGATCGGGTTGATCCACGTCGGCGGTGACTTCGATCGTGGTCCCGGCCTGCATCGCATTGAGCACCAGGTTCGACACCGCGGCCGAAAACGACGCCCCGTTCTTGACCAGCACCGTCTGCGTCGAAGCATCGATCGACCAATTCAAATCCACACGGAGATGATCGGCAATCGGTTGATGCGTCGAACGCACATCGTCCAAACACGCGCTGACCCGCTGGGGCTGGTCTGTCGAGTCTTGACCACGACCGAGCGCAAGCAGTCGGCCGACGTACTCTTCGGCGATCTCCAATTGTCGAAGCGCCACACGGACTTCATCGTCCGGCGTTTGCTTCAGTTTCCCTTGATGCAACTCCATCGCCATCTTGGCACCGGTCAGGGTGTTGCGAAGCTGGTGAGCCATCCCGCCGGAAATCTGGTGCAAGAGCTTGGCGCCCTGTTGGCGGTTGATCTGGTCCCACAACGCGCTGAGCTGATCCGCCATCGTGCTGATCGCTTTGGCCAAACGCCCAATCTCATCGGGCCCCGCGTCGGAGAGTTCCGATTCAAAGTCACCGGCGGCGATGCGATCGACTTGGGTTTCCAGTCGTTTGAGTCTGCCGATCAGACGCGAGGTCAACAAGAACATCAACACACTGACCACCGCGATCGTTGACAAGCCCGTCAACAGCGGCAACACGGCCGCCCGCTTGGCGACCGCATCGACGTTTTGCTTGGCGAATAAAACAACAATGGTCGAAACCCGGTCGCTGCCACCGCCCGCCCCGCGGCGATCAAACGCAAACGCAAAAAACTCGGTCGAGCCGAGCACCAGGTCCACCGGAGCCTGCGCGGGACCACGGCCGGGATCAACCCGCGGATCAACCCCGGGGAGACCAGCGCCGGGGACATCCGCCGCGGCGGTCGTTTCCGGCGGCAACGTCGATGACAACACCTCTCCCGATTCATCGACGGTGAGCCATTGCGTTCCCGTCAATTGCGAAAGCGACTGGAGCACCGGCGGCGTCAGCGGAAACGTGGACGTCCCGATCGCCGATTCGATCCAAAGGTAACGATCGGTCATTTCTTCCATCGCCCAGCGACGGCCCAACGTCCAGGAC
>NZ_JBFHKV010000974.1:0-3264 GCF_041595215.1 Stieleria sp.
CTCTTGCTGACCCGCCGGCTCAACGACGCCGCCTCTTCCCCCACGCGGTCCAAAATGCTTTCGTCGCGACGGCTCCCCCGGTTGTCGAACAAGCTGTCAAAGGCCAGCGACGGGTAGACTTCCATCGGCACCGGCGACGTCTTGTTCTGCCAGGAGATGTGCGAACTGTAGGCCATCGAAAAATTCGTTTCGTGATACCCCGTCACGGGCTGTTCACAACCAAGCACCAGACTGGGCACGACCGTTTCCTCCTGGAAATGATTCGCCAGCACCTGGTCCATGCTGATATCGCCGCGCAGCTCCGAACCCTTCTGCAGCGACGCCCCGGAAAGGATATTGCCGGTTTGGCCGGGGTGAATGCCGACGGACGTCGCATTCTCGTTGAACAGGCCGGTGATGAAGTTCATCTTCTCCTTCAGCGGCTCCATCGGCGCCAGACTCTTGCCCAACTCCATCTCCTTGCCACCGCCCTTGGCCCACCAATGTTTGCGATTGATCCCGCACCCCATGAACAACGCGGCAAATCGTTTGGGCGGTGCAACCGGATCCTCGCCGACGACGGTTTCGGTGCCCCAAACGGGAATCGATTCCATCCACGGAAGTGCCATCGATACGCCGACGCCTCGCAAGACCGTACGACGCGATAACGTTTGAGAAGACGGAGTCTGGCGAGAAGACGGAGCGTCGGATCTGGTAGAAGTGTTCATCGGATGGACGGTGGTGGGCGAAGAAACGGTCGGAACATCACTGTGGGAGAGACTTCCAGACTGTCGATGCCAAGGCGACAGACGGAAAGCCTTTCCCACCAACTTAAAACTCTGCTTTCACACGTTTGTTCAAGAACGCCGGGCTGGTGACGATCATCTCAATCGCATGTTGCAATCGATACCCGTTGGACGCAAGCGAGGCGGTCATCTGATCGATCGCCGTCTCATCCGACAACTCTAACGAACGCCCAAGTGCATAGGCGAGAAGTTTGCGGCAAAAATTCTCGACAAAATCGGATTGCCGGGAACGTCGAATGTAGTCCCGCAGCCCTTCGATCCCGGTCCCCTCGCTCTCGTCGGGGAATCGAACATGACTGTCGACCTGACGACCGCCGAAATCGGTTTCACGCCGCTCGCCGATCGGCCCGTATTGCTCAAACACCAGTCCGAACGAATCAATTTTGTCGTGGCAGGCCGCGCAACTAGGATCGGCTCGGTGCCGCTGCAGTGCCTCCCGCAACGTCAACTCGCCCAACTGAGACTCGTCACTCGGCAACTCGGGCACCGCGGCGGGCGGGGCCGGGATGTGTTCGCCGAGCACGTACTTGACCAACCAATTGCCGCGCTGCACCGGACTGGTTCGCAATCCGGGTGAATTCTTGGTCAAGAAGACAGCCATCGGCATCAACCCGCCACGGCCATACCGATCGACGCCGTCAACCTTGGCCCAGCCGTCCTGTTGGTCGTCTAACCGGTCGGTCGGAATCTGGTAGTGCTCGGCAAGCGCGCGGTCGACGAAGGTGTAGTCGGCGTACAACAGATCCAGGATCGAGCCGTCCGTGCGCACAATCTCGTTGAACAACCGAATCGGTTCTTCGTACATCGATTGACGCAGCTCGTCGGTGAATTGTGGGAAACGATTGCGATCGACGCCATTGTGTTGCTGGAATTGACGAAACCCCAACCAGCTGCCCACAAACTCGTTGACAAAGCCTTGGGACCGCTCGTCGGCAAGCATGCGGACCACTTGCGACCTCAGCACATCGCGTTGATGCAATTGGCCCGACGCTGCCAAGTCACGGAGCTGCTGGTCGGGCATGCTGGCCCACAGAAAGTAGCTCAACCGACTGGCCAACGCAAAATCATCCAACGGCTCGACGTCTTGATGCACTGCATCGGCGACTCGCTGTTGCGGCAGATCCAAGCGATAACAAAAGTTGGGCGACATCAAGACCGCCACAACGCTGTCCCGAATCGCGTCCTCGTGCTCCAACCCGTCCGACTCGCGCAGATGCCGATAGAACGATCGGATGCTCTGCCGCTGTGCATCGGTCAGCGGACGACGATACGCCCGCTCGGCGAACCGAACGACGGCATCCAACTGAACCGATTCCGATTCTCGCTTCAGGCGTTCCAAACGACGAAACGTTCGCGACAGGTCCTCGAAGTAGAACGCGATCGCTTCGAGGGCTGGGGGATTGCCGCCGACACGTTCCGCTTTGGCTAAATAGGCTTCCGCCAGCGCCCGAACTTTGGCCTCCGACGTGCAATCTTTGTCTTCGGCACGGAATCGATCGAATTGCGAATCACGCATGAAACGAGAATCGGTGCGGTCGAACCAGATGAACCCGGCGTACTGACGCATCGGCGCCGACGTCACGAAATCGAGTTCGAGCCACAAACGATCCAGTTCTTTCCGCTCCTCGTCGCTCAAGATCAACTCAACCAGCGGGCCGTCGTCACGGAAGTATCCCATCTGGCTGTGGAATCCGGCGCTCAAGAACCGCCCCGTGCGTTCCGTCTCTTCCTTGGGGTCCAAGTAGACACGCGCCCGCTCGGAAACGAGGAAGGTATCCGGGAAGACCGAGCAGAACGTTTCCAGCGTCCGCTCGTACCCTTGCAACCGAGTCTCGTCGTCCGGCACAGCCATCGCACGTGCCTCGGCCGAACCCGGCTTCAACTCCAGCAACGATCCCAGATCGCCGACGTCGGAGATCCCTCCGGCGTAACGACGACGGTTGGCAACGAATTGGCGATTCTTCCACAACACCAACGGCTGCGAACCCTTGTGGACCTCGGGCGTCGTCAGGTTTTCGACCTCGGGGACCAAACGCGCGCGGAGCGTCTGCACGAAATCCTCCATCCGCTGGCATTGACGTTTGGCTTGATCGGCATCGTCCGGCGTGTTGCCGCTGGGCAATCGACGCCACATGATCCGCAGCGCCGCCAGCGGACCAACGTCCGCGGCTTGGTCTGTCGCTTGGTCTTGCGCTGCGTCTTGCGCTGCGTCGACGTTCAAGATGTCCCAAAGCGTTTCCATGTACCGAGGACTCAGTCCTTGGCTGGATGCAAATTCACGCAGCGAACGTGCTTCGGCATCACCGGCTGTGTGTTGCAGTTGGTATTGCCAGAGGGCGTAAAAGAAATCGACGTACTGCAAACGTTGTCGCCGATAGAAATCGATGATCCGGTTGACACAGTACTTGTCGCGGTCGGTTTCGGTGATCACCGGGTGGGGGGCGAAATCGATGCCAGTCGGTGTCAACACCAGATGCTC
>NZ_JBFHKV010000975.1:0-3262 GCF_041595215.1 Stieleria sp.
TCCCATCGCGATCCAATTTGATCCGTCGTCGATCGAATAGAACCAGGTTCCGTTACTCGCATCGACACCGGTCACCGCGATTCCCAGCATCGAACCGCCATCCACATCGGTGACGTTATCGAGTTCACCAGACGGCGTCGCGTCGTCGACCAACGAGGTGATCAACGTGCCCACCGCGCCGACCGGTGCAGGTGCATTCTCCGCCACGCCTTCCAATTCCGGACTGGCGGCGGAATTCAGGACGGGAGAGTCATTGACGCTCGTGACGCTGATGTCGGCGGTTTCAATCGAGGTGCTGAATGCCGTACTGCCACCATTGCTGGACGCATCGTCCTTCGTCCCGAACGTACCGCTGGTCTGGTCCCAAGCCCGAAAATCAAAACTCGCCGAGGTGGCGTTGCGGCCGTTGGGGACAAACCGAACCAGATCCGTGTCTCGCAGCAGCAACGCAGAGTTGTCCGAGACGGGGCCGACGGCCAGCCAGGTGCTACTGCCGTCGGTCGAGTATTCCCAGTCACCGTTGCCATCGGCGGTCGCCGTGATCGCGATCCCTTCGAGTGATCCCGAGTCGATGTCGGTCACCCGATCACCACCGGCGCTGGCGATGATCCAAGCCACGGAGTGTCCGGCGTTGGACGATTCGTCTTCGTTGATCGTGCTCAACGTCATGGAGCCAGTGTTGTCCAGCACCGGAGCGTTATTGTTGCTCGCGGTCAGGTTCGACGAAAACTCGGACGTCGCGTTGGTGGTCAAGTCGGTCGCCGTTGCCGAGATGACTTCACCGACTGCAACCGCCGATCCCAGCGTCGGACTGAACGATGCATCGCCCGTTCCATCGGCCGTGACGTTCACAAAGCCCAGAAAACGCTGGCCTTCGCCGTAGCCGCTGGCGTCACCGGTCGCATTGGCAAAAAACTCGATCCGGAACGAGCGACCGGGCGTCGAAGCCAGCGTGCCGACGATCGTCGTCGAAGGTCCCGATGCGACCGCCGTGAGCACGGGGAAGTTTTGCAGATCGTTGGCACCTGAATCCAGGTCCGGCGTCGGCGTCAATTCGCCGTCATTGACCGTGACACCGTCGCCTGCCAAATCGATCGCCAAACCGCCGTTGGAATGAATCGAGTTGCCGAGAATGGAATTGCCGGTTCCCGACGATTCGACCTGAACACCGTCGCCGACGTTGTAGGCGATCACGTTGGCTTGACCAGCTGTCGTGCCGCCGATCGTGTTGCCGGATCCGGCGATCACGATCCCATCGCCCTGGTTGGCCAAGGCACTCGAGCCGGTCGCATCGGTGCCGACGTAATTGCCCTGCACCACGGTACCACTGACCCCCGCGCCGATTGCGATCCCGGCGCCATCGTTTCCGCCGATCAGGTTGCGATCTGCGACGGCCGCGCTGCCGATCGTATTGTTGTTGGCAACGATCGTGATCCCGTCCTGCAGATTACCCAGATCGGAACCACCACTGCTGTCGGTGCCGATGAAGTTGCCGAGAATCGAGTTGCCGGTGCTGCCGATTTGGATTCCGCCGAGATCAAACCGGTTGATCACCAGTCCCCTGATCGTGCTTCCGTCGCTACCGGCGCCAAGGTCCAGGCCAAATGTCGTTCCGGCGGCCGATCCGTCGAGCTGGATATTGAGCACTGCATCGTCACCGATCGACAACGTGTTCACCGACGAACCGGATTGGGTGTAGCCGTCGATCAAGACCGCGTCCGTGATCGTCGGAAGCGCAGTCGACAGATTTATCGAATGCAGCCCTGGCCCGCTGATATTGAATTCAATGGTGTCCAACCCAGACAATGCGTTGGCATCCAAGATGGCTTGGTGCAGCGATCCGGCACCCGTGTCGTTTACATTCGTGACCGTAAACGTCGCCAACGCGCCGCTCCAGGTCTGCTGCGCCTGGACATCAAACGCGACAGACGTCTCGATCGAACCGAACGTGTACTCCAAGTCCCAATCGCCGCCGAGTGCCTGGTTCCCCGTCACGTCCTCGCTGGCCGCGACATCGCAATCACACAGTACCGCGATCGAATCCACCAACGCGCGTCCGTCGTCGGAACCCGCCAAGTCACATCCATACAGCAATAAGTCGGCATCGGGATCCATGGCGCCGCCCCACGAAGCGATGTCGCCGGAATAGGCCGAGATCGTCTCGGCGTCCAGACGCGCGTTGCCAAGTTGCAGCCCCTGCCGATCGCCATGGCTGACCAGATGGACCGCGTCGACACCGGAGAGTTCGCCGAGCGTTTGCGTGATCTGGCGGATCCCATCTTCATCCGATGACAGACGGACGATCCACCACTGCGTTCCATCGGCGGCCTGGTCTCGCAATCCGTCCAACAGCAACTCGGCGTCCTCCACCGATTCGTCGATGAATACGACTTCGAGCGGACGCGACGGATCGAAACGAGGAGACTCAGCGGACTGGCCGAGAAATGATTGCTCCGATTCGGCGACAAGAAGCTCGCCGAACGCAGCGTCGCCCCACTCGCTCGCTTCGCCTGACGGACCCGATTCGAGCATCTGAACCAACATCGCGTCGAGGAGTTCGACATCCGCCGGAGTGCCCGACACACCCTCTACAGAACCCTCTGCGCTGAGCAGGATTCGGTCTTCCAGCAAGTAGAAGTCGAAAACGCGTCTGGGTTTCTTTACAGGCAAGGATTCGTTCCGGGCGTTCACAGAAGGGTCGACAAATGCACATCGACTCTACGTCTATCGGCGGGTCTGTTCCAAAGGTAGGACGCGAACCGGCAGAATCGGGAGAGATCTATGCCGAGTCTCGCCAATGCGGGGCAACCTCAACGAGGGATTCTGCCGATCGCAGTGATCAGCCGGAAGTTAACGATTGCAACCGGAGTGCTCCGTCAACTTTTCCACTTGGCCGGGCCTTATTCGCCTCGTCTCAACAGCGATTCCAACCCCTCGTCGGATGTCAATTGTGAACTTCGATAGGCCGACAGCATCGCGATCGGGTCGATGAATCGCCATGCCGGAAGGCTCGATGCGAACACCGACATCAAGGCGCCGCCGCGCAATGCCCAGAACACATAGCCGATCGAAAACACACTCATCCCTGCTCCGGCGGCTCCGACGTAGACCATCATCGCAGTTTCCTGTTGTTCTTGAGCGTTGTCCCACTGGGTCCAAACGATCGCCTGTTGCAAGTCTTGACGTAGCAACCGTTCGAGTTGCTGTAGTTCCGGCGAGTAGGACAGCACCAGACTCGAGGCGTTTTCGGCAACCGAATACA
>NZ_JBFHKV010000976.1:0-3262 GCF_041595215.1 Stieleria sp.
ACCGCGCGGCGCACACGTTGGTCAGTAACACCGTCTTCTTTCATCAGGTCATAGACCGGCGTCAGCGGACGAACCACCTTGGTGCTGTAGACCAAACTGGTCGGCAACCCGCGAAGATCACCCACCATTTTGTCCGCAATCGAGGCGGGGTCGTCGGTGATCTGATAGGGCTGGGCGATACTCAGCGGACCTTCGGCCATGTAGCGGATGATGTCATCAGCGACGTCCAAGATCTGCGTCGCTTCGGCGCTGTTGACCGTGTAGAAATCGGGGTAGTTTTCCAGCCCGTGTTTGCGTGCCGAGGAGAGGATCGCGGGAACGCTTTTGACCGAGGTGGCATAGGCCACCGTGCCGCCTTGCCATTTGATGATGCGATCGACGCCGAAGTACAGTTTCAATTCGCCGCCGTGGTTGGTCGGTACGACATCGCCATGCGTGCGCAGCCCCGGCTTTTCAGGATCATAATCCGGTTCCGTGTTGATCAGTTCATTCAGACGCGTGATGTGTTCTTGGGGCGTCACCCGCCAAATCCGAGCCGGCGACGACGTCGGCACCAGTTGGATCTCTTCGGGCAAGGAGCCAAACAGCAGCTCGTGATCGACGAAGTTCCCCTTGTTCGGATCGCGATGATCATGGAAGCCACCCTTGTCCTGCATGACGCGTGACAATTCGCCGACGATCCAGTCGGAGAACTGCAGCCGGTCGACGACTTCAAGCTCCGATGCATCCGGCGGCGGCATCTCCTTCAATGCGACCTGAGCCCAAATGCTTCGCCAAGTGCCGGCGTTGATTTCGTCCACCGGTCCGAGGTCGTGCAGCGACAGGTCACCCTCGGGCGCCGTCTCACCGTGACAGTCAATGCAATGGTCGGCAAGAAACGCGCCGGCAAAACTTTCAAAGTCCTTTTCCAGAGGTTGCCCCGGCGTGTACGTTTCGGCGGACGTCGACGACATGATGCCGAACGAGAAACAAAACACGACGCACCACAGGCACCGATGCACATCAAACACCAACGAGTTTGCCTGTCGGACTTGTTTGCCAACCGTCATACGAAAACCTTCAAGAACAATAAAGTGGCGTAAGCTTCCAGCTTGCGACCCCCTGGATACTTCCAGCTTGCGACGCCCTAGTTACTTCCAGTTTGCGAGCCGCCTCGGATTCAAACGCAATACCGCGATCCGCTCACCGCTTACGCGAGCACTTCTTTGAGCGGGCCGTTGCCGGCGTCGTACTTCATGGCCTGTTTGTCGTCCATGTTGAAGCGATCGACGTTTTGGCCGGCGGCACGCAACAGGCTCGTGTACAGCGCGTTGATCGGGCGTTTGCCATCCAACTGAGTGAAGCAACCGGATTTAAACGCGCCGTCGAGGTTGCCGAGCAGCATGACCGGCCAGTTCGCACCGTTGGTGTGCTGCTTGTCGGCGTTGTTGCTGGTGTAGACGATCAGCGTGTGATCCATCATCGTGCCGCTGCCTTCGGGAACGCTCTCGAGCGCTTCCATGATTCGGACCAGCATGCGGCTGTTGTACTGACGGATCTTGATCCAAATCGGGTTGTCCGGCTGGTCCATGTGCCCCAGGTTGTGCCCCTGTTGCTCGACGCCCAATCCTTTCCATGCACCGAAGATCTCGCCGCGTCCCGAACCGATCGTGAGCGTGTTGGTGATGCCCGAGGTCAGTGCCGAAATCCCCAGGTCCAGCAAACGATCGTGCCAATCGGTTTCGAATTCGGGATTGGTGTAGCGCTCGTCCACTTCGGGTGCGAACTTACGCAGGTGGTCGCTGACCGCACCCAAGCGATCGCGGAGGCCGTTGGCTTCTTTGAATCCTTGGACGTATTGGCCGTAGCGTTGACTGTCGGCTGCCGGGAGCGCGCGACCCTTGGAGGCGGCAAACTGTTCGATCTGCAGCATCAAGCTCGTCCGCGCTTCGTGCTGCTTGCGAATGTCACCGGTCGAGATGCCACCGTAGAGCATCTGGTACAGATGGTTCGGGTTGGAATGCATGAAGATCGGCTGGCCGGCGCCGCTGGCGGACAGCGTCGCGAGCGTAGGCTTGGTCGTCATGTTCTCGATCGAGTCCATGCCGATGCAGAGGTGGGGCAACAGCGTCTGCGGCAAGACCTTGCTCAATTCGTAGTCGATCGTCGGGGCACTCGGTGGCACACCGTCGCTGCCGCGATAGCCGCCCAGGGCGCCGAAGAAGGCGCTGTGCGAGGGACTGGTGTGAAGACCGTGAAGCCCGTTGATGATGTGCAGTCGATCTTTGTAGGGTTCCAGCGGGCTGATCGGTTCGGGCAGTTTGGCCTTGGCCAGTGAACCGCTGTTTTTCATCCCGCTCGGAATGCAGGTTTTAGGGTCGAAACCCTGGTTCTGCATGAAGAACACGATTCGCTTGGGAGTCGAATTGCCGAGTAGGGGGACGTTCGTCGCGGGCGAGGCCAGCAAACGCTCGGCGAGGATCGAGGGGCCAAAAGCAGCGCCGACGCCAGCTGCGATTCCATGCAGCATGTTTCTACGGTTGATCATTTTGAATCTGTTTGCGAGATCGAAGAATTGCGGGTCAATTGTCCGGCTGAATCGACAGGGAAGTCGAGTTGGCGATCGCCTGAAACCGCTACACGCCGGCCGAGGGGTGGGAAAACAGCTGGCTGGGGTAAGTCTGGGGATGTGGCGGGTAGACCGATTATATAGCTAGATGCCCTAAGGGGTCCAATTATTTCAAGATCGAAAAAATTAGGCGTCCGCCCCGGTCCCATCATCGGTCTAAGGAGAGTGGAAAATCCCGTAAATGCCGCGATCTGACGAATCGCCACGCCCCTCCCGTTTGGGTGGACGCCAAGTCAAACCGTCGCATCGAGGGGGGAGAAACCAACTCGAAAGCATCTCTTGTCGCTGATCGTCGGGGACGCCAATTGAATGACTGATGGACTTTTTCTCCCTGTCATCCGTGGGTCCGCGCTGCCATCGGTGGGCAATCTTCTCAATGAGTGAGGGCCCGTAGGCTCGCGCCAAACGGCTGATCATTCGTTGGATATCAGCCGGTTCGCGCCGGCGCGAGAGGCACCCATCAATGTCGATTTAGCGGTATGGCGCTCTCGGGGCTCGGCTAACGCTCCGGTGTGCTGCGGGTGCGATACAGGAAGGCGTCCGACGTCAGGAGCGAGGTGATCAGCGCATTCATACTGCCGCCGCTTTCCTTGTAGGCGCGGTGGGCGTCTTGCAACACGGGTGCATCGTGCAGTGTTTCGTTGCGGCCCATCC
>NZ_JBFHKV010000977.1:0-3262 GCF_041595215.1 Stieleria sp.
CCCAAGATCAACGTGACGGCGAAGCCACGGATCTGGTCGGTTCCGATCGCATACAACACGATCGCGGTGAACAGCGTCGTCAAGTTGGCGTCGACGATGGTGACGGTCGCTTTGGCAAACCCGTTTCGAATCGCCATGCGGTCCTTGGCACCCTTGTTGATTTCCTCGCGTATCCGTTCAAAGATCAACACGTTGGCATCGACCGACATACCGACGGTCAAAACCAGACCGGCCAATCCCGGCAAGGTCAGCGGTTGGTGGATCAGCACCATCGTCGCCAAGATCATCGCCAGGTTCAGCACCAGGGCAAAGCAAGCGATGGCACCGGCGAAGCGATAGTAGAACAGGATGAAGACCAGCACGAGAGCCAGCGACACGCCGATCGCCATCACCCCTTTGCGGATCGTGTCGGCACCGAGCGTCGCGTCGATTTGGTTCTTTGCGATCGGTTGCTTCGTCAACGCGGCGGGCAACTGGCCGGCTTTGAGGATGTCGACGAGCGCCTTGACTTCTTCGGTCGTGAAATTGCCGGTGATGCGGCCTTGTTTACTGATCGGCTGCAGAATATTCGGCGCCGACAACAGGCGGTCGTCCATCACGATGCCGAGCTGACGTTGACGCGTTCCTTGGGGAGCGTTTTCGGTCGTCAGCACGCGGAATTTGTTGCTGCCCGAGTCGGTCAGGTTGAACGCGACCGCGGGTGCACCCTGCTCATCAAAGGTCGTCGAGGCGAACGCCAGGTCTTCCCCTTTGACGTCGATCTGGGGGTCGATGATCATCAGCACTTCCAAGCCCGAGAGCCCGTTGTCGTCGACCCACTGGGCTTGCAACGCTTGGTCGCCACGAACCTGCGGGGGCAACTCGACGAACGCGCCGGTATCGGGATTGCGAACAATCGCGTTGCCGATGTTGACCCGAAACGCTCCGTTGTCACCGGTCTTGGTGGTTTCGCGGTCGACGATCGCCCAGCGGCCGACGGTGCTTCCATCGGCGTCGGAGATCACTTCGCTCATCCGGATCGCACGTTCGGGCGAAGCGGCTTGCTCGGCCGCCAAGTTGATCACACGCTGGTGGTCGGTGCGGTTGGCAACAATCGCGAAACGCAGAATCCCGGCTTGCTTGAGCGTCTCTTCGATCAGGGCGACTTCGCGCTGGTCGACTTCGGGAATGATGATTTCGATTTGCGAATCACCGTACGGGCGAATCACGATCTCGCGCGTGCCGCTGGGGTTGATTCGCTTGGTCAGCGGTCCGACCAGATCCTTCGACTTGACTCCGTTGCCCTGCTGCTCGGCGTCCGGATTGCTTTTGCTGGGGTCGATCTCGTAGACCAAAATCGTCCCGCCGCGTAGGTCCACCCCTTGATCGGGCAAGCGATTCATCAGCACCGTCACGCTGACCGTGATCGCCAGCAGGATGAAGCCGATTCGCGTCGAGTGGGTCGGCATCTTGAGCCGCTTGGCGAAAAAGCCACCCACGGTGAACGGCAAGATGATCACCGCCAAGGCGATGGCCAGCAATCCGTACTGCTGCCATGAAATACCTTGTTCGGCTTCACCTTGAGCGATCGGGCTGGCCGAAAGCAGGTCGCCGAACCATCCCGCGATCGAAGCGGTGTCGATCGTCGAAAGCAGACCGGGCAGCAGACTCGGGTCGGTCAGACTTACATCGGCCAGGGGCTGAACGAGAGAAAAGCAGTCCATCGTTGGTTGTTTCGTAGTCGAAAGGAATGCAAACGTGACGAATGCAGTGATCGGGAACGTGGAAACCGCAACCCCAGTCGGGTCACGTTACCACCTCGGGTGTCTTTGGGCAGTCTTGGTTAAATCGGTTAGTGCGGGCAAACGATTCGAAACGCTCGCGTGTCAGGCAGGGGGATTCGATGTCGAATCGATGTTCTTTAGTCCTTCGCGTCGTCCTTCGGCTTTTTTTCTTCGATGACCGTCAGCGCCCACCGGCTGACCTTCACCCGTACCGTCCCGCTTTCGTCCAGCCGAAGCGTCACCACATCGCTGTCACTCGGTGCACTGACCACCGTTCCGTGCAATCCACCGCTGGTGATCACGCGATCATTTTTCTTGATCCCCGCGATCCGCTTCGCCTCTTCCGCCTTGCGTCGACGCTCCGGAGCGATCAACGTCAGGTAGAAGATCAAAATGATTCCCGCGATCGGGAACAGCGGATTCTCCATCAATTGCAAGACAAACGGCTTCGGCTCGGCGACCTCCGGGGCCACATCGTCGGCCAGAATCGTCCACGGTACGAATTGAAGCAGGGGTTGGATCACAATTCGGACCGAATGGGTTCTAATCTGGTTGGGTAGGCAAAATACAAGAGCGGCATGATATGGAAGGCCAAAATTGGTCACAAGCCCAGCCAGCAACGAACTTTCGACGCTTTTGCCAGACTCTTGCCACCGCAACCCACTTTCCCCCGCAAACTCACACGTCGGTTTGCCTGACTGACAAATGATGCCACGTCTGCCCTCGCCCTGTCAGTGAACCGAACGCTTGACCCCTGCCGATCGCGCGATCCAAGCCAACTCCGACCGCAAATCCATGATGTTCCCTGCCTGGCCCCCCCAGTGGCCCGAGATTACCGAGTCGATTCTACGGAGCGTCCGCCGCGGCGACTGGGGACGCTACCGGGGGGAAGCGACCGCCGCGCTGCAGGAACAGATCGCCCAACAGGTCGGCTGCCGCCATGTCCGCCTGGTCAGCAGCGGGTCGCTGGGCGTCGAGTTGGCCCTCCGTGCCGTCGGGGTCGCGCCCGGTCAGCAGGTCGCCCTGTGTGGCTACGATTATCCCGGAAATTTTCGGGCGATCGAGCTGCTGGGGGCCAGACCCGTCCTCGTCGACGCGGATCCGGCCAGCCATTCGATCGATCCGCAGTCCCTGCAACGCCTTGGGCAAGATGCAGACACGAAACACGCCGTGAAAGCCGTCGTGGTGTCGCATCTTTACGGTGTTCCCGCCCCAATCCGCCGCCTCCGCGAACTCTGCGACCATGCGGGCTGGGCGCTGATCGAAGACGCCTGCCAGACGCCCGGCATGCAAATCGATGGCCGCGCCGCCGGGGCCTGGGGCGACGTCGGTGTGCTCAGCTTCGGGGGCAGCAAACCGCTGACCGCCGGCAATGGAGGCGCGGTGCTGACCGATCGCGACCCGATTGCAAGCCGCTTGAACGCCTGGCTGGACCGACCCAGTGACTCGGCGCCGATGAGCGAATTGCAAGCCGCGGCGCTGCTGCCCCAGCTGGATCG
>NZ_JBFHKV010000978.1:0-3261 GCF_041595215.1 Stieleria sp.
AACACATGGAACTGGTCCTCGCGAAGCGCCGCAAAAATGGCCTCGGCGACCAGGGCGGGTGATTCGGCGACGTCGGCCAGACCGACGGCCTCGGCCATCTCGGTCTTGATCGGACCCGGGTGAACGCTGACCACCGCGGTCCGTTGCAGGGCCAGCTTTTCACGCAACGCCTGGGTCAGCGAATAACTGGCCGCTTTGGACGCCGAATAGGTGGCAAAGTCCGCGAAGGATTTGATCGACGCGACCGAGTTGAGCTGCACCAATGCCCCGCCTCCGTTGGATTTCAGCACCGGCGCGAACGCTTGAGCGACGTGCAGCAGTCCGAGCACGTTGGTCTTGTGTTCGGCTTCATAGTCGCTGAAGGCTTGCGGTGAGAGCAGATCATTGGTCCGGGCAATCCCTGCGTTGTTGATCACGATGGTGACGTCGGTCGCAACACTCGCGGCGTCCGCAATCGTTTGCGGCACTTGCAGGTCGATGACGATCGGGACAACCTTGTCGCCGTGTTTGTCCACCAGATCGGCGACCGAGTTGACGTCGCGCACGGCCGCATAGACTTTCTCGGCGCCCTGCTCGATCGCGGTTTCCAAGATCACTTTTCCGATGCCGCGATTGGCACCGGTAATCAAGACGGTTTGATTTCGAATGTCGATTGACATAGGGGTCTCCCAGAAGGCGGTGATTGGTTGAGAAGTCGTCTGCGATGGCCGGTCGTCGTCAACACAGGGGACTACTGGATCGTTGTGCGGGTCTTACATCGGCCGGTAAAAAAAGGTCGTACGTCGCGGACGCAGTCGGCTGAATGAACGCGTACCGTGCTTACCCACGTGCTTGCCGAATCGCTTGCCGATGCGCTTGCCAGAGTGCGTGCTAGAGTTAGTTGTTGGCGTAATGATCCGCTTTATCGACCGGCAAGGTTTTCCACTGCGGCCTCGCGGTTTACGACTCACCCGGCGGCGAGCAAATCGGTATCTTGTCGCGACGGAGTAGGGTTGCGACGCAATCCAGTTGCGTGGTTTTCAACATTGTATTGGTTTGATTTGGACGAGAGATGGAACTGTCAAAGAAGCGACGTAAGAAACTTCAATCGGCTGTCGATCAGGATTACGGGTATCGGCAATACGAAGACCGTGATGTGTACGTGTATGACCACGGCGGAAAACTGGGTTGTGGTGTGTTCGCATCACGTCAGTTTCTTCCCGGCGAGCTGGTCATGGAGATCAAGGGGCAATTGATTCCGGCGGATGAATACGACGGATCAACCTACGCCATGCACTTGGAGGATGATTGGTATTTGGAACCGACCATCCCCGGGGCGTTTATCAATCACTCCTGTAGCCCCAATTGTGACATGGTGCAGGTCACCGACACGACCAACGGGCTGATCGCTCGATGCAACATCGAGCCGGGAACCGAGATCTGTTTCGATTACCAGTGGGAAGCCCAGTACTGGATTCCCCGCTGCCAATGTGGGTCGCGGGATTGTCGTGGCTGGGTCGTCGGCAAGGACGAGGTGAAGAAGATGAAGAAATTGACCGCGCGGAAGAAGAAGGCCAAGTAGTCGACCGGCTACAGCATGTCCATCGGGTCGATGTCGATCACGTATTGCACGTCATCTTTCTCGGGGATCTTGAACGTCTTGGTCGCCATTCGAATCGTCGCGCCCAATTGCAACGGGTCGAGTGATTGCAACAGCAGGTGAAAGCGATACTTGCCGCGGAGTTTGGCGATCGGCGGGGGGGCCGGCCCGAGCAAGCGGACTTCGGCGCCGAGCCGTTCGCGCGCCGATTCCAATCGCAGCATCAACGAGTTGGCGGTGGCTTCGGTGACGTCTTCGACGGCCCCGCGGATGATGATCCGGGCGACGCTTCCCAGCGGCGGGTAATTGAATTTCCGCCGGTTGGCGATCTCGGCTTGGGCGAATTGCAGGTAATCGTGACGCGAGGCGGCTTGAATGGCCATGTGCTCGGGCGAAAACGTTTGCACGATCACGCGTCCGCCGCGGTTGCCGCGTCCGGTTCGACCGGCGACTTGGGTCACCAATTGAAAGGTGCGTTCGCCGGCGCGGAAATCGGGAAAGTGCAACGCGGCGTCGGCGTTGATCACGCCGACCAACAGGACGTTGGGAAAGTCCAAGCCCTTGGCGATCATCTGGGTGCCGAGCAACAGGTCCAGTTCGCCGCTGCGAAATGCGGAGAGGACTTTTTGGTGGCTGCCCGGACGGCGCATGGTGTCGCTGTCCATCCGTGCGACGCGAGCCTCGGGGAACCGAGCCTTGACTTCGACTTCCAGTTTTTGCGTGCCCAGTCCGCCGTATCGGATTCCGTCAAACCGACACTCCGGGCACCAGGGCGGTGTGGCGATCGTGTAATCGCAGTAGTGGCAGACGGCTTTGCCTCCATCGCGGTGATGGGTTAGCGGCATTTCGCAATCGGGGCAGGCGACGACGTGTCCGCAAGACGGGCACTGGATCGTCGTCGCAAAGCCGCGGCGATTGAGCAGCAAGATGACTTGCCCTTTTTCTCGCAGGGTTTCGGTGACGGCCAGATGCAATTGTCGGCTGATCGCGCCGCCCCGCGAGCGTTCGTCTTTGATGCGCAGGTCAACCAGTTGGACATCCGGCATGGGGCGATTGCCCACGCGAGACGGCATGGAGATCAGTTCGGCGTGACCGGACTGGGTCGCGTACCACGATTCCAACGAGGGTGTTGCACTGCCGAGCAACAGCGGGATTTGTAAGGATTGGGCGCGGGCATAGGCCACTTTGCGTGCGTGGTAACGCGGTTGGCTGTCCTGTTTGAACGACCCGTCGTGTTCTTCGTCCAAGATGATCAGTCCCAGACGCGGCAGCGGGGCAAAGACGGCGCTGCGGGGGCCGACCACGACTTGGACTTCGCCACGACGAATGCGCTGCCACTGGAAATGGCGTTCGGCCGGCGTCATTTGACTGTGCAGCACGGCGACCGAAGCGAAACGTCGTTCGAAGCGTCCCCGCGTTTGCGGCGTCAGGCTGATTTCCGGCACCAGCACGATCGCCGCGCGGCCGAATTTGACGACATGTTCGATCGCGCGGATGTAGACCTCGGTTTTTCCGCTGCCGGTCACGCCGTGCAACAGCAGGGTCTTGGCGGCGGCCGAATCGAGGGCCGCGGTGATCCGCCCGAGCGCGTTGGATTGGTCGTCGGTCAGTTCATGCGATTCGGTTTTTTCTCCGTCGCTTGTTTGCCAGCGGGTCGGCATCGACGTCGCCATCTCGCGGCG
>NZ_JBFHKV010000979.1:0-3259 GCF_041595215.1 Stieleria sp.
AAATCCGTGGGTTCGCGCTGCCATCCGTGGGCATAGTCATCGTCTCTTCAGTTCGCAAGTTACAGCCTGCCCCCCTGTTCCGCGACACCCTCAATCCAAACGTTGACGAGCACTAAAAGCGATACGGCACGAGCGTTGCGCTGTCGATCCCGCGTTTGGTCCCGTTCCCCGTGAAGGCACCGTTCTTGTAAACGGCTAGTATTTTCAGTTGTCCCTTGCGACCCGGATTGGGAATCGAGACCGAGAAACGCGATTGCGGGTCGACTTCGGCGACAAAGCCCTTGACCCAGTAGCCACCGATTTTGTCATCGCGATCATCGATCACCACGACACGATGAACTGGGAAATCGGTTTCCAGTCGCCCGCGAACTTCAATCGTGTGGGACTTGCGATCATAGTCCGCCTTCACTTGCCGGAAACTCGTCTTTGGCAGCATGTTTCGCGCCGTCGGGTCACCGGTGAAGACGGGATGGGTGGAAAGAATCGCGGCGCCGGCTTCGGACAGGTACGCCTGGGTCCGGTTCGGCATTTTATGGGAGGCGTAAATTCGATTGACCGGTCCCATCAATGTATTGCCCTTGCCCAGTTCAACTTTCGGTCCGATGTGAGGCAACCCGAAAGCATGACCGAACTCGTGGATACACCCCTTCAGCGTCAGCTTGTCATTGAGCGGCGTGACCATTGGGCTGCGCGGTGAAATTTTTCCCGGCAGGTTGGTGTAGTTCAAGACAGCCCAGCCGCCGTCTTTGGAATTGCCCGATCCGCGATAGCTGTCATGCCTGACCGGCGGATCACCGACGTAGACGAAGATCCAATACAGGTTCCCGGCGATCTTGATGCCGTGGTCGCGTTTCAGTTTGTCGTGGACCTGCCGACTGATCCACTGTTTCTTGTAGGCGCCGCCGGCGGCCGGCAGCTCTCCCTTCACGTGAATCACCGCGATGTTGCCGTCGTCACCACGGTTGAAGATTTCCTTCCGTGCCGGCGAATATCCCCAATCGGTCAGCCCGTCATGGAAAAACTGTTCGGCGTATAAACCGAATTGATTCAGACGATTCAGATAGCCAGCGCGCGGAGGCGGCTGAACATCACTGGGTGTGAACAGAACGATTTGTGCTTCAGGAATCGAGGGTCCCTGTGCGACGGCGTCAGCGACACCGAGTGTCAAAACGCAGCAGACGACAAAACGCGCCGGAGTCTTCCAGCAATCTCGCAGCTTGAACAACAAGAACGCAGGCGATGGGGTACCAGTTGCCATGTCGGACAGTGCATCGAAGGGAATCGGGCTAAAGCAAGAGCCGATTTTAGCAGACCCTTCTCAGCCGCGCCGGCAACTCGATCGGCATCGACATCAGCGTGGAAGACGCGATGGATAGAACGAGGCTTTCACGTCGGCGTCCAAATTGCAGAGCACCAGCCGGCTGCCCTTGGCTTTGAGCCGCTGATAAAACGTTTCCAGGGCTTCGATCGACGCCGGCGAGAAAAGACTCAGCCCGTCGAAATCCACGATCACGCGGCTGTCGTTCTGCAGCCATTTGGCCAGCCGCGTCAGGTCGCCGCGCAGTTGGCTCTCCGATTCTTCTTCGCCATCCAGGACGTCGGGATCGAACCGGACGTGGAGAATCGGCCCCAGAACCGCGATGTTCAGGCTCTCCATCGGTTCTCCATCCAGGTTGCCGAGGGGACGCACCGGTTCACGCGGTTTGACCGCCAGGGCGGCCGCGGCCTCGTCATGGAACTCAAACATTTCAAACGTTCGGTGTCTGTATTTTGCCATGGCCAATCTCTTCATTCGGGTACATCCGCCGGCTCGCAGGCCATGACGGACAAGTTGCGGGCGGTCGATCGGACACGCCCGTCAAACGTCGCGATGGAGGCGTCGCTGGACGACGGACTCGGCGATCGTTCGTTGTCGCGGCGACGCACCAAGACGGCACCTGCCTTGACAAAAGAAGTCCGCTGATGCACACACGGGTGATCAGACGGTCGGCATGCGTGGTGGGCGGCGGCGTTTGCCAGCGGCGCCCAAAACGCGAATGCCACGCGACGATTCACGTCGCGTTCAATTTTTCCTCAGCGGTCGTTACCAACGTCCGCCACCGCCATTGCCACGCTCTTCGCGCGGTTTGGCTTCGTTGACCGTCACGTCGCGGCCGCAGATCGATTTTTGATCGATGCCGCTGATCGCTTCCATACCGGCTTCACGGTCTCTCATTTCGACAAACCCGAATCCGCGTGAACGACCGGTTTCGCGATCTTTGATCACGTTGACCGACTTCACGTCGCCGTACTCGCCGAAGGCTGTTTCGACGTCGTTTTCGGTAGCGTCAAAGCTAAGATTTCCAACATAAATGTTCATACTTGAACTCCTTTTTGAGGTGTTATCCGTGTTCACGGAAACGTTTCAGGAGTCAAAAGAGAGGTCCTCGATCGATAAATCGTGGACTTAGAAGAGGTGCGGTGCACCCAATATTTCCAGCCTCGAGCGCCAGAAGAATCGAAAGGATCAATCACAGAGAACTTGAAAAGCTCAGCCCGGAACGAAAATCCAACTCATCCGTTACAACAACTGTCCGAAACTACTTTTCCAAAGCTCTCTCAATCTTCCTGGGTCGTGGAGGTGCAGGCTGTGTAAAAACACTCGTCGGCCTGCACCATGAATCACGACACTGAACACTATACCGTTAATCGACGGTGTGCGGCCGATAATCCAGCCGCTTTGTCTAAATCAAAAAGCCCAGTCGACGTAACCGCTGCACGAAGCACGGCTTGGAGCGTCAAAGATCGTTTATAATTATTGGCAGACTGGGTGCATCTGCAATGAAAACGTCACGTGATCTCATCAATTCCGACTGCCGAGACGACGATGAAACGAATCTGTTTTCTGGTATTTCTGTTTTCATCGCTGGCGTTCGAGTCGACGATCGCGGGCGAACCAACGGTCGATTCGCTGCTGCGATCGTTCCGCGACTATTCCGGCGCCACGCTTGTCTTTGATCGCGATGCACTTCCGCCCGGTCGATACCACGACGTGCTCAAACCGCTCGACGAGTCTGGGAAGGCACGCGCCGCGGCGATTTGCCTGCAGGAAGCAAAGATGTATCCGCCCAGGTATTTGGAAGAAGTCGGGCTGAAGACCATCGGTGTCTTCGCCGCCTGCGCGTCAAAGAGAACGTCGGATCGAAATCGACCCTATGACGAACAGCTCCGCGGTTACCGATACTTTGGCGTCTACAACGGCAGCGACGCGATCGCCGCC
>NZ_JBFHKV010000980.1:0-3257 GCF_041595215.1 Stieleria sp.
AAAAACTCCTTCGTGGTGCGCAGCTCTCCGTCATCGGAAACTTGAAATCGTTGCGACTGCGCTTTGCCCCGCGGCGTCAACGCAGAAAGCGAGAATTGTTTCACCGCTTCACCGGCTTCATCTTCAACGGCGACCGAGACGAGCAGCAGTCGTCGCAACTCGATCGTTGCGGGTGAGACATACTCATCGGCAACATGTGTCGCCATGATCCCCCGCTGATACTTCGGCGCAGAGAGCCGAAGAAGTCGTGGGAACGATTCGCTTTGGCGAAGGCCTAACACCAGTGAAGCGTTCTTCGGCATCTGAAAGGCAAAGCGCCCGTCGCTGTCGGTTCGCGCCAGCAATTGGAGTTCATCGGTGGGAAAACGATAGACGTGGGATTGCTTCGGAAAGCCTTGCTTGCTGCCGCGGAAAAACGGCCCCGCGTCAAAGTCGACACTTTCCGGCACGTTGATTTCTTTTACTGCGACACGGACATCGCCGATTCCGCTTCCCGCCGGCGTCACCACCTGAGCCGCTATTTCTTCGCTGCCAGGCAGTTGAATATCGATCGATGCTTTCCACGGAGTGGGTTGTCGGCGATCGAATGAGGACAGCGCGTAGGCCCCTAGTCCAAGCCGATCGTTTGGATCAGCCACCAGAACCTCCCATCGAGCCAGACCGAGTGATTTGAGCCGAACGATCGGAATGCCCCGGATGTGGTAGCGGCCCTGCTGATCGGTCGTCGTTCGGGCAACAATCGGCGGAGGCAGGTAGCGGCCGCTCGGACCGCGGAACGCCACGAATTCGCGAATCAAGACAACGGCGTCGGCAATCGGCCCCGACGGGTCAGTCACACGGCCTTGGAACTCGATGTCGATCCTTTCTTGATCATCGTCATCATCCGACGTCGCAAGTTCGACCGCCTTGAATTGATCATACAAGCCGACATCGGTGGATCGTTCGTCAGTCGTTGCCGCAACGTCCGCAGCAATGTCCGCCGAAACGTTGTCGGACTGCTGCGTATTCGACCGTTGTGTGATCGGGTTCCCCGCTGTCGTCGGCGTTTGACCCGTGACGACCTGGAAATGAATCCCCGTCAACGTGATCAACGAGAAGACGATACCAATCACCGGCACAGTCCACCTCGATTGTGGGTCAACATTCAACCTCGGGTCCAACAGACGTCCGATGCGGTTTTGCAGATTCGTACCCGAATGGACCGCGGCGACTGGCTGTGAATCCGAGGCGACGATGTTCTGCGTGATCTCCAAAAGGCTGCGCGAGTACGCGGACGCCCGTTCGCCGGATCGTACGACCGCATCATCCGCGGCGTCTTCTCGCGATCGCCGCAGTTGCCATCGAGCCCAATGCACAGAAGGATGAAACCAATACACGGCCGTCGTGATTTCTGCCAACCAATTCCAACAGGCGTCACGTCTCGCGACGTGTGCCATTTCGTGCAACAGGCAATGCCGCTGCTGATCGACCGTGAAGGATTGAAAATCGATCGGAACCAGCACGATTGGACGAATCACGCCGAATGTCAGCGGCATGGAAACGTCCATGGAGACTCGACATTGCGGCGGACTCCGTAAACCTAAACGAGCTGCGCACGACTGGGCGAGTGCCCGGTGCTCCTGAGAGAACGAACTTGCATTACTCGCAAATCGTCTCAATCGAAGCCCGCTGACAACGATTCTCGCCAGCCCGGACAGCAATCCAACACCATAAACAACGATCATGATGAATACGATCGATGACTCCTTCGGCACGATCACGCCGGGACGCTGACGAGTCGACGCCGCCGCGACCACGTCCGATGTGGGAACGGCTTGAGCCGGCGAGGCGGCCGTCCGGGGTGCTGGATCGAAGCCAGAAGCGTTCGCGTCCGTCGCATTCCACGGTCGATCAACCGGGGCTTCCACTGCGAGACTTCGTTCGCTGCTGTTGCCAGCCGAAGCGCTCGGCACTCGAGTCTCGTTTGGCGTCGATGATTGCACCTGAACCGGAATCCGAATCGGAATGGCGGTCAGCAGTTGTGGGATCAACAGCACCAACGCACCAAACGCGCCGATCCAAACGCAATGACGTACGCTCGATGACCGCGATCGGGCCAACCTCTGGATGATCCACGCCGTCAAAACCACCACGGCGGCACGGATGATCCAGACACAAAGCAGTGCAAACGATGGATGGGAATCGCCCCACGCCATGAATTGCTCGATCCACACGCTCATGGCATCTCCCTCCGCTCTGCTTCGGCAATCAATTCACGCAGTCGGTTCAATTCGTCTTCTTGAAGACTCGTCTTCGGATCCGACAGATGCGACGCCAGGGCTTGCTCGACCGAGCCGCCGAAGAAGACATCCAAGACATGCTGAAACGCCTGCTTCGCGGCGCGCTTTTTGGGTTGAACCGGCCGATACCGGTAGTGCCTCCCCTGGCGTTTAAACTTGACGAACCCCTTTTCGCCCAAGATCCGCAGCAGCGTCCGGACCGTGGCATCGGACGGATCACCGGTCATGGCGAGCCGCACCTCGGCCGCGGTCGCTTCCTCCTTGACATACAAGATGTCGACGATTTCCCGCTCGCGACGACTGAGTTGTTCCACCCCCATCGATGCCACCTCGACCAATACGCCGACAAGAAATTTTTAACACTTCAAAATTAGTCTGACGGTCGGTCGATCCGCTGTCAACGATTTTTTTGGACATTGCGAAAATGTTCAAACTTGCTGATGCCGATGCTTGGGTGGCGTAAGCTTCTCGCTTGCGACGTCGGAACCATGCGTGTCACAGCGGCCACTGCAACATCGGCTTGGTCAGCGTGATCGGTTCTCGCTTCAGTGGCTGTTCGGGCAACTCGATCGGCAGACGTCCGGCCTTGAGCACGGCGATGATGGTCTGGACCTCGGCTTTTTCGAAGTCGCCCGTGATCACTGCCTGCTTGCGGATCGGTTGCAGAATATTCGGCGCGCTGATCAAGAGGTCATCAAAGACGATCCCGAGCCTGGTTTGCCGCTGTCCGACCGGTACATAGCGTGTGGTCAACGTTTCCAAAGCCGTGCTTCCCTGCGATGTGAATTCCAGCGAGACCGCCACTTGACCGCTGGCATCTTCGGTCATCGCGGCGAAGCTGAGCGAATCACCGTCCAGCTGAACGTCCGGTTCGATGATCGCCAGCACGTCTAATCCGGTGACGTTGTTGTCGAACATCCATTGCCCCACTTCGACTTGCCCCTCGGAAGTTTGCAGCGCCGACGCCAAGTCGACGGG
>NZ_JBFHKV010000981.1:0-3256 GCF_041595215.1 Stieleria sp.
CAGCAGGGATGTCTTGTCATCGATCTCGGAAATCGATTCCAGCACCTGGCCGCCCTGCCATAACAATCCGCCGCTGATGGCCAACGTGTCGGCACCCTTTGCGGCGGCGACCGCGTCGGACTCCATCAGTTCTCGAATCGACTCGACGGCCGCCTCGCGTTTGGTATCGTCGGCCACGTCGACCAGCGCCGACAAGAACCGCGACGAGGGGGCGAGCGTCTTGTCTTGAATCGCCTTCTTGGCGGCTTCCTCGAATCGCTCCCGCGCTTCGTCGTCGCTTCGGAGCAACGTCAAGATGTCTTTCAACGGACCGTTTGCCGTTCCGCCGGACGAGCGACTGGTCACCCGCCACGTCGTCGATCCCGTCTTAAACGCATCGTCGCCGCAGATGACGTCAATCATGGCCTGGCGGATTTCCGGAATCTTCTCCCGGTCCGGCACCGGGATCGCATCGATGTAACGATAGAAGTCTCGTTTGAACTGCGAGTTCTTCAAGGCGTGGGCGACGAACCTCCGCTTGGCGTCGGTGTAGGGTTTGCGTCGCCCGACGTTCAGCAACGTGTCGAGTCGGTAGCTTTGAATGGCTTCGGGATCGAATTTCAGCAATCGCTCGAACATCGGGTCGAAATCGCTACTCCGCTCCACCGCACGGGTCATTTCATAGACATGCCGGTTCAGCAGTTGCGGTTCTTTTTCAAACGCGTCCAGGTACAACTCCGCCGACTCCTTGTATTGTTTGGCTTTGTAGAGTGCACTTGCCCGTGCGAGCAATTGGTTCGGATCGTTCGGTTTGGATTTCGCAATCTCACTCCACAACGCTTCGGCGTCCCGCTGTTTGCCCGCCGCGGTGTACAGTTCGGCCAACTCCATCCTGGCCCGCACCGAAGCGGGGGCCGCAGCGACGCGTCGTTTCGCTTGTTCGATTAGCGGGTCAAGGCGTTTGGCGTTTTGCAGAATCGAAACGGCTTGTCGGCGGTAGTACGCCGAATTGCTCGATGCTCCCCGACCGCTATTCAACTTTCGCAGCACCGTGTAGGCGACCTCCGCAGCGGCCTCCTGGTCGTCGTTGGCCAAAAACGCGTCGGCGATCTGCAATTCCGTTCGCTCATCACGCGCACGCCCTCCGCGTAAACGCCGCAACACCGCGGTGGCCTTGTCATTCATCCCGAGTCGGCGGAGCTGATCGGCCAAGGCCAACTGGGTCTTGGTATCCATCCGCAATCCGAACAGACGCTCGGCGGCCTGCTTGGCGCGTTCCACATCGCCGAGTTGTGAGGCCAAGTTCAACGCCGCCATTTCTTTGCGAACCAACATCCCGCTGTCGAGCGGATCGAACGAGTCGAGCGCCTCCAGGGCGACGCGCGGTTGGGCAAGCTCACTGGCAAGCCGGGCCTGTTCGATTCGCAAGTCGACGTCATCGGGGAACTCGCGGCAAAGCTGGCTGAGTCGCGAATAGCATTCCTCCGGACGCTTCGTCCACCAGCAGGCGAACGCGGCCAACACACGGCGTGCTTTTTGTTCTTGCACCGGGGCTCCCGCCAACGGTCGATCCAAGTGTGCGATCACCTCGTCGCTGACGTTGATGCCACGGGGCTGGCCGTCGCTTTCCGAGCTGGGCATCAGGCTGGAAAGCTCGTTGATGATCTGTTGGTTCAACAGTTGCAACGACAGGGGGGCTTTGACCTGGAACGAATAGTAGCTGTTCTGCGAACTGCGGACGTACGTGCTGAGGGTTCCGTTGGACAGTGCGGTGCTGCGTCGCGCCGCGACGCTATTGTGCTCGATCGCTTGGGCGAGCACTGCGTCGAGGAGCGTCATGCGATGACGCTCGACAAAGTCGGCCCCGTGTCGTCCGGACGTCACCAGATGGCCGGCCGTCCCCGTCACCGTACTCCACGTCACTGATTTCCCCGTCGTGTCGTCACGCACCGCGGGCATCAATCGTTCCACCAAGGCGTCAGCTTGGTCGACCTGATTGAGGTTTAAATAGTACGACATCGCGCTCAAGAGATCCTTCAGCGACGCGCGTGCTGGTGGCGCTTGCAAGGCGTATTGTTTCGCTCGCGCCGTGTCGCCGACGGCGTTGAAGTGGTTCGACAGGATCACGCGATAATCCGCAAGTGTCGACCATGAGGTGGAACTGGCGGTGTTGCTACCGGATGCCGCGTCGACTTGCGCTTGTTCGTACAGATCCAGCATCAGCCGCAATTGGGGCTCGGTCAACAAGCCGGCCGTGTCGGCCGGCGCCGCGTCGTCGCTGTTGGATTCGTTTTGCGCGTCCGAGCGGATCTTCCCCATCAACATGCTGCGCACCGAAACCGCTCCCTCCTTGGGGTCCAGTTCCGCCAGTCGCCAATTCAGCTTTTCGGTGAGTTCTTTGTCGTCCCCACTGGCTGGTCTGGATGTTGTCGTCGAGGTCACAGCACTCGCAAGCGACTGGAGTGCCCGGTGCTCCCAAATCAGGTTGGCGTCTTCGATTTGGTCGACCGCTGGCAGTGCAACGGTGCGTTCGATCAAGGCATCGATTCTCGTTTTCGCTTCATCGGCCGGAAAACGTTTGGCGATCGCAACCATTTCCACGGTGGCGGCCAAGACCCGAGCGTGCCCGAACGAGGACGGATCGATGGTCGAATAACTGGACGACATGCTGGAATAATTGCTGCTCGCGTAGCGGCCGACGCGATAGTTTCGCGCCAACGTGTATGAGCTGCCCGTCCAACGACTCGGACTGGTGGCATAACCTGGCGGACGTGACGTGCTGGCTGATGTGCTGGTGGCTCGCGTTCTTGTCGTTGGCGGTAACGCATCCAGTGGCAGATCCAACTGACGAATCTCGCCGGCCAGTTCGATCGCGCGACGGTGCGGCGCAGGGTAAGTTGCTTCATCGCCGTCTTGTGTTTCATCGTCACCTCGTTCGTACAGCAACAACTGGGCGAGCATCAGTTTGACGTCCCACAAACCGGGATCCCGGCGGACGGCTTCTTCGCAGATCGCGAGCGCCGTCGACCGATCACTTCGACGAACCGCCGAGCGGATCATCGATCCCAACCGGGTCGGATCGGCGGCCAGTGAGATTCGGTCGCTGAGCGCCGACTTGATGTCGATCATGCCGGCGTCAAGCTGCAGTTGAACCAGTTTATAACGGTTCTCGGGGGTGTCGGCGATCGCGACGACGCGTTCTTGGAATTCGGCGGCCACCACGACCTCGTCGGCCGCGTCTCTCAAGCGGACCTTCGTTTCAAGAAGCGAGACATCA
>NZ_JBFHKV010000982.1:0-3245 GCF_041595215.1 Stieleria sp.
CAGGGTGTTTCGTCCGCCATCGACAACGTGGTGGAATTCAAAGGCGAGGCATTCTTCGTCGCCGATGACGGACGTAGCGGAAGTGAACTTTGGACGAGTGACGGCACGATCGACGGCACCCGCCAGGTCGCCGATTTGTTGCCGGGTGTGGATGGATCCCTGCCGGACGACTTGACCGTGCTGGGGTCAGAACTGTTTTTCACCGCGCTCGACGAACTCGGCGAAACCGATCTTTGGAAAACCGACGGCACGACCGCCGGGACAAGCATGGTGTTCGATGCCGACGCCAATGGAGCCTTTTACCTTCGCGACTTGACGGCATCGGGCGGCAAACTGTTCTTCACCGCCTATCAATACGAATCGGGATACGAGTTATGGGTCCACGACCAGACCCTTGGCGGGACGATCTTGGTCAAAGACATCAATCCGGATCAAAGCATCATTGACCGGCCGAGAGAGTTAACGGATGTCGGCGGCACGCTGTTCTTCACCGCCTACGAAAACGGTTACTACAATCGCGAATTGTGGAAGAGCGACGGGAGCGAGGCGGGGACCATGATGGTCAAGGACCTGGCGATCGACACGAGTGATCCGTTGAACCCGGATCCCTCGCTCAGTTCCTACCCGACCTACTTGACCAACGTCGACGGCGTGTTGTTCTTCGTCGCGGAAGATCCCGACGACGGCGTGGAACTGTACCGCAGCGACGGCACGACCGCAGGCACCCTGCAGGTTGCCGATCTCCATCCGAACGGTTCCTCGTATCCCGATGACCTGACGGCATTCGACGGCCATGTTTTCTTCTCCGCCGATGACGGGGTGACGGGCCGACAATTGTTCAAGAGCCAGATCGCGACGGGGACGACGACGATGGTCGCCAACACGGCCGGCGGCAACAATCCCTCCAACCCGACCGATCTGGAAGTCGTCGGGCAAGAACTGTTCTTTGCCGCCGAGGGAGTGGTGCCGGCGACCACCGTCAGCGCCGACGCCCCCACGCTGTTGGCCAACAATTCCATCCTCAATGGAGCAGCCTGGGCCGGCATCGTGACAGGCCTGACCACCGGCCCCGATCGCGGCAACCTGGCCAGGTTCGGAGGCAACGGTGTCTTCACCGCCAAGCCCCAGACCAGCACCAACGACGGTCCGGGCTGGGTGGCCAACGGTGCAAAAATCGGCGACGCGGGCGTGGGTCTTGAAACTCTCGCGATCAACGATTTTTATCTCGCCGACATCGACTCGGGTGACTTGGCCAACGACTCCTGGGAATGGACAGTTTCGGACGCCGCGGGCCTGACCAATCTCGCGTTCACCGGATTTGCCTCGGGGAATCAATTCGATCAATCGCACGAAGGCTTGGTCTTTGAACTGTTCCTCAATGACTCGACGACCCGGACGTCGCTGTTGGAGGTAGCCGGCGACGACTTGGACAATTGGTTTGCCGGACGATCGGCCAACAACATTGCGCTCTCCCATCCGGGCGGCCCCACCATCACCAAGGCCACCATTCGCATGACCATCGGACGCGACGGTGCCCCGGCGTTTGCCGACGGCGGATCCGAAGCGATTGTCGTCAACGCAAAACTGACCGCCGACCTGTCGCCGATGACGACGGCGCGGGTACCGGTCGGCCGCGAATTACACAAGACCGACGGCACCACTGCCGGCACGGAACTGATCGACGATTTCGTCACCGACGGCAGTGCCAACCCGAGCGAGTTGACCGAGTCGGGAGGCTTGCTGTACTTTTCCGCCGATGAACCGGTGGGATCCGGTCGAGAGTTATGGGTCAGCAACGGCACGCAAAGCGGAACGATGCGATTGATCGACTCGCAGCCCGGCAGTGACGAGTACGGGGCACCGCTGGATGGTGATCCGCAAAATCTCACCGACATCGGCGGAACGTTGTTCTTCACAACACTCGACGGGACGGTGGACCGCGAACTTTGGACCAGCAACGGCACCACGCTGACCACGCGCCCGATCGCCAACATCAATCCGGGCACACAGTCCGCCGATGTCCAGCAATTCACTCCGGTCGGCGACCTCGTGTACTTCGTCGCCAACGATGGGATCAACGGCGAAGCGGTTTGGAAGGCTGACCCGACCGGGCAAACGCTCACCATGGTCGCCGACGTGACGCCTTCGTCCATCGACTCGGTTTCCGGGCTCGCCAAATTCGGCAGCGGTGTTGTGTTCTATAACTCCATCGCCGGCTCCGGCGGCGGGATGTATTACCACGACGGTTCCCAAACCACTCAGTTCATGGCCGGAGTTCCCGTTGCGGTCTCGTTGGATGGCACGATGTTCGTCGAAAACCAAGCGGACAACCGGGTCTACTTTGTCACCAATGATGCGACCAGCGGCGAAGAACTCTGGAGCAGTAACGGGACCATGGCGGGAACCGCGATCGTCCAGGATTTGAACAGCGGAAACACCGGCAGCGAGCCGACCGAATTGACGTCGTTCAATAGCCAGATCTACTTCGCTGCCGATGACGGCAACTTCGGACGAGAGCTCTTTGCGGCGAGCGTTTTCGGTGGAATCCAAATGGTCCGAGACCTCAACCCGGGCACCACCGGCTCCGACCCGCAGGAGTTGACGGTCAGTGGCGGCACGCTCTTCTTCACCGCCGATAACGGCAGCAACGGACGCGAGCTGCACACGTCGACCGGGACCCAGCTGGACATCCACCCGTCCGGATCGTCCAACCCCAACGCGCTGACCGACATCGGCGGTACGCTGTACTTTGCCGCGGACAACGGCGTCGATGGGACTGAACCCTTTCTGTCCAACGGCACCGTCGCCACGCAAATCGCCAATGTCGGTCCGCTCAGCAGCAGTTCTAACCCCAGCGGGTTCACCGAGGCCGGTGGTCAAGTCTACTTTGCCGCCGAGCAGTCCAACCGCGGCGCACTGCTGGAAGTTTTCTCCGGCATCACCGGAACGCAACTGGCCAATTTGACCGCCGCGCCGAATTACCCCGATGCCCCGGACTCGATTGCCCTACTGGACTCCTTCGAGATCCCGACCAATGTCGCCGACAACTACGGGGTTCGCGTCCGCGCGTACTTGACCGTCCCCACGACAGGCGACTACACGTTTTGGATTGCTTCGGACGACCAAGGTTCGTTGCTGTTGAGCACGGACGACAACCCGGCCAACGCAGCTCAGATCGCTTCGGTCCCCGTCTGGACCAGCTCTCGACAATACGACAAGTACCCCACCGACCAGCAGTCGGCGCC
>NZ_JBFHKV010000983.1:0-3244 GCF_041595215.1 Stieleria sp.
ACCGTTGGGGATCGCCGAGCGGTTGAGTACCGACGTGATGGCGATTGATGATGAAGACGTGGCCGCGGCGATTCAAATGATTCGTTTCCGAGCCTGCGAAGGGCTAACGGTCTCGGACATTTTGGCCGAAGTCCCGATCGCCCGCAGCAGTTTGGAACGTCGCTTTCGCCAATACCTGGGGCGTTCACCGCAGGCGGAGATCCGACGCGTTCAAATCAAGCGCGCCTGCCAGTTATTGCGTGACACCGAACTGAGTCTGGTCAAGATCTCACGCCTGACCGGTTTCAAACACGCCGAGTATTTCAGCGTCGTGTTCAAACGCGAAGTCAACCAGACGCCAGGCCGCTACCGAGACGCCAGCCGCGCGAAAGCGAGAAAACCGTTCGGATGATCACGACGATATCCAAAAAGCGAAGTTCAGCATGCCTGTTCTGCGCCGCCGTCCTCCTCGTTTTTGTTCGGCCGGTCCGCGCCGAGACCGTTTACGAGACGACGATCCGACCGCTGATTCAGAAATATTGTTTCAGCTGCCACGGCGGCGATGATGTCAGCGGCGATGTCGATTTGCTCAAGATCCGGACCCAGCAACAAGCGCTCGACCAGTTCGACGTCTGGGAATCGGCCACCGAACTGATCCGCGACTCCGTCATGCCACCGGAGGACCAACCGCAGCCGAGTGTAGCGGAAAAGGAGACGATCCTCCGTTGGTACCAGAACCGATTCGTCGATTCCGTCCAGGCGCACCCGGGACACTTCCGTCCTCGCCGGCTTTCGGCACACGAGTTTCGCAACACCCTGCACAGCGTGTTCGGGTTTTCATTGGATGTGGCCATCATCGAAGCCGAACAGACGGTTTCGGAGAAGTCGTTGGTGATGAAGTTGCTGCCGACCGATCCGCCGGGTGCCTCCGGTTTCAAGAACGACACGTCGGGGAACCCGTTGACCACCGTGGTTTGGGATCAATATGCTTATCTGGTCGATTTCGCCATCGAAAAACTGTTCTCCGTCGGCGGGCATCCGCAATTAAACAGGCTGGTCGGTTCGGAGACCGAGGGGACGCTTTCACACGAGCAGGCGGCAACGCTGCTGCGCCGGGTCGCGCGGGCTGCGTACCGACGGCACATCAGCGATGACGTGATCGCTCGTTCGCTGGCGAATCTTGCCGCCGCGTCACCGAGTGAGCGCCAGCGGGTCACCCGTCAGGAAATGAAGACGGTTCTGATGTCACCCCGATTCTTTTATCGGGGATTGATGATGCAGATCCCACGTGACCGGATCGAGCCGGTCGACGCATTTGAGCTGGCCGAACGGATCAGCTATTTCCTGTGGGCCGACATGCCGGATGAAGAACTGATGCATCTTGCGGCCGTCGGGTCGCTGACAGACCGGTCGGTCTTGGAACGACAAATCGACCGCATGCTTGCCTCGCCCAAGTCGCGAAGCTTGGCCGAACATCTGGGCGTCGAGTGGTTCTCGTTGGATGAAATTGATTCGGTTTCGAACAATCCGCCGGTCGCCGATGCGTTGAAAAGCCAGCCCATCGATTACCTGCATTATCTGTTTACCGAGGGGCGGCCGGTCTTGGAACTGATTGATTCCGACGTCGCATTTGTCAATGCCCATACGGCGAAGTACTACCCCGGGGATCGCACACAGTTGGTTGCCTACAAAAAGGGCAAGGGGATTGAGGTCGAGCGGCTGCCGAACCAGAAGATCGACTTGGTGCAGAGTGTCCATCGCGGCGGATTTTTGACGATTCCCGGTGTGTTGGCGATGAACCGAGGCCCGGTCTTGCGCGGGACCTGGATGCTGGAGCGAATCCTTGGCGACGACTTGCCCGAACCGCCAGCGAATGTCGGTCAAGTACCGAGCAATCGACGTGGAGACAACCTGACCTTTCGAGAGCGATTTGAGATCCATCGCAGCAACACGACGTGCGCGGTGTGCCACGACAAAATCGATCCGCTCGGTTTTGCGCTGCAGTACTACGACGATTCCGGGGCGCACTTGCTTCTGGAGAAACCCGGCAACAAACGTCGGAAAATTGAGACGGCGGTGGATGTGGAACAGATCGATGCGAGCGGTCGCCTGCCATCGGGTGAGACCTTTCATGACTTCGAGGAACTGAAACAGATTCTCACCACCAGCCGGAAAGAACCGGTCATCCGTAATGTCGTCGAGCGATTTTTGGCATACGCCCTGTGTCGCAAACTGGAGTATCATGATCGTCCCACCGTCGATCGGATCCATGCCAAGCTGCTGCAATCCGACGGAACATTTCGCGATCTGATTCATGAAGTTTGCACGTGTTTACCGATGCGTCAGGCCTTTGTTCGCAGTGATCAAAACCGTGACAGCCGTGCGGCGACGGGCGAAACGACAACCAGCCAGTAGGGATCAAGATGAAGTGGCACATCGATCGACGCACGTTTCTTCGTGGGGCCGCGGGACCACTGTTGCCGTTGCCGTTTTTGAATTTGATGGAATCGTCGGCGTCGGCGTCGGGGGCAACCGACGACGCGCCGCCGCTCCGGTTCGTCACGCTGTTCAAGCCCAACGGCGTGCACCCGCCCAGCTGGAACATCAACGGAGGCACCGAGTTTGACTTTCGCATGTCCCCGTTGATGCAGCCCTTTGCCAAGCACAAGGACGACCTGCTGATTCTGGACAACATGGGCGACTTCGGTTTTTCCTCTCATGCCAATTCGACGCGGCGGTTTTTGTGCGGCCATCATCAAAGCACCAAAAGTCCGTCGATCGACCAACTGATCGCAGACCAGATCGGCGGCGACACCGCGCATCGATCATTGGAATTGACCACCGAAGGGTTGTTTCCCAATCAATTCGGATGCAGCTATATCTCCTACGATCAGAACGGAGACGCGATCCCGCGTGAGAGCGATCCGCAATTGATTTATGATCGGCTGTTTCGAAACCCGATGTCCAATCCGGCCAAACGAGCCGAAATGACCAGCCTGTTGGATCGCGTCGCCGAGGACGCCCGATCACTGCAACGCCGTGCGGGTCTGGAAGATCGACAAACGTTGGATCAGTACCTGAGCGTCGTTCGCGAAACGGAAAAGCGAATCGCCAATCTGCAGCAAACGAAGAAAACGATCCCGATTCCGACGATCGAGCGGCCGCTTGCCCCGGCCAACCTGAACGAACAGGTCGAATCGATGATCGACTTGATCGCCCTGGCGCTCTGGACCGACTCGACGCGATGCGTCACCTACATGCTCGG
>NZ_JBFHKV010000984.1:0-3244 GCF_041595215.1 Stieleria sp.
GTTCCGGGGCAACCCGCGACGCCGTCGGCCGATGGGCGCTGGTTCTTTGATTTGTCGGCCGACGTTCCCGATGGTGTTCGGCTGCGTTCCGGTGAGTCGACGACGGCCAAGACGATTCGCTGGTTGGCACCGGGAGACATCAGCGCGAACTTCGCGCCCAGTTTTCTCGCCAGTGCGTCGCCAAACCTGCGTCCCCAATTCGATTCCACACCGCCGCAGCACGTCGTTGCAGGGTCCGTCTATCGATACGAAGCCCGAGCCGATGATCCGGATTCCAACTCGGTCGCGTATTGGTTGAATGAAGCACCGGACGGGATGCATGTCGCCCCGGACAGCGGATTCATCGATTGGCAAACCGGCACCGAGACCGCCGAGCAGAATCGCGTCGTTTTATATGCCTTCGACTCACGCGGCGGCTTCACGTCTCAAACATGGACGATCACCGTTGCCGGCGGCAATCAGGCACCGGAGTTCATCTCGCCGCCGGCCGACGCCTCGATGACGGAGAACGAAACTCTGGTCGTTCCCGTCAACGTGCTCGACCGCGACGACGCAGCGATCGACGTTTGGGCCGACAACCTTCCTCCGGGCGCGTTCTTCGATGCGTCGGAGAGGACGTTGCGTTGGTCGCCTGGTGAAAATGCGGCGGGGATTTACCGGGATTTGACGTTTCTCGCTAGCGACGGCGTCAACACGACCCGGCACACGTTTGATCTCGTCGTCGCCGATGCCGACCGACCGCCGCTGATCGAGACACCGCAGCCTTTCACACTCCGCCAAGGCGACCACTGGACCTATCGTGTCTCGGCAAGCGACCCCGATGGCGACGCACTGTCGTATACCAGCGATGACCTGCCCGACGGTGCGACGCTAGATGCGGATACCGGAACGTTGCGTTGGACCGTCGGTTTTGATCAGGCGGGAACCCGAAACATTCCGATCACGGTCACCGCGGGCGACCAATCCACCAGCGACCAGATCGTCGTCGACGTGCTCAATGCAAACGGAGCACCGGTGTTCGAATCGATGCACGGCTGGTCGATCGACGAAGGCCAAACGCTGGTGATGGAAGTGTTCGCCTTCGACCCCGACCATCCCGAGTTTCGATTACCGGTTCGCACCGACGACGGCGAGCTGCTTCCGCCGGGTCTGGTCTCACCGGTGAATTATCGCGTGGTCGGTTTACCCGACGGGGCGTCGTTTGACTCCGAAACCGCGACACTGACGTGGACGCCGAATCATGACCAAGCGGGCGAATACATCGTTCACTTCGAAGCAACCGATGACGGCGACGGCACCGGGGTTCCCGTCACGATTCATTCCCGGGTTCCGATTTCCGTCCGCGAGGTCAACCAACGTCCGCTGATCGATCCGATCGAAAACGTTGTCCTGTCGCGCGGTGACGTGGTCGATCTACCGGTCTCCGTGATTGACCCGGACGGTGATGCGATCACGCTGACCGCGGCCAGCGGGTTGCCGGGATTGCCGCTGCCGGACTTCGTGACGTTCAGCGACAACGGCAACGGAACGGGTTTCTTTCATTTCACACCGGGAACCGCCGATCGGGGCAACTACACCCTGTCGATCATCGCCCGTGACGACGGCAATGGTCACGGCCGCGGACGGATCGAAACGACGCAATACGATTTTGTCGTCACGGTCCAATCCGCCAACGATCCGCCACAACTTTCGCCCGTTCCGTCGATCGTGGTCTTGGCCGGTGATTTGCTTCGACTGCCGCTATCGACGGCCGACATCGATCAAGAGCCGCTGCACTACACCTTCAGCGGCTTGCCCGCGGACGCTCGAATCGTCGACTCCGGGTCGTACGGCCAAGCGTTGTTGAACTGGGATCCGAAAACGGCCCACACCGGAACCTACGACGTCACCGTCACGGTGACCGATTCGGGAAACAACGGCGCGGCGGCAACGCTGACGTCCTCGCAAAGCTTCGTGATCGATGTCCGCGATCACAACACCGCTCCGGTCTTAAACCAGATTGCCGATGCGATCGTGGATGAAGGCGAGACGCTGACGCTGGAATTCATCGCGAACGATCTCGATGGCGATTCGATCTGGTACACCTCGTCGAATCTGCCCCCCGGTGCGACGCTGGATCCGATCGACGGCGTGTTGGATTGGACACCGTCGTTTGACGATTCTGGCTCGTACACCATCGACATCGTTGCGACCGATGGATCGGCATCTGACACCCGATCGTTTTCCATCGACGTGGTTCCCGTCAACCGCGCCCCGCGTCTCGCCTTCCCCTCGCCGCAATACGCCCGTGAAGGCGTCTGGATGGAATTTCGAATCACGGGCGACGACTTGGATGGCGGACCGTTGACGTTGACCGCCGACGAGGTGCCCGACGGAGCTTTGTTTGATCCCAGCAGCGGCGTGTTCCGCTGGCAACCGACGTTCGACCAAGCCGGCGTCCACGACGTTGTCTTCACGCTGACCGATGCACAAAACGCATCCGATTCGATCCGCGTCCCGATCGTCGTGGACAATGTCAACCGAGTGCCAACGGTCGAAAGCCGACACCATCAAGTGCTTGTCGGCGAGTTGCTTGATTTCCATTTGGCCGCGTCTGATCCTGATCTCGATGACACGCTGACGTACGCGGCGTACGGCTTACCCGACGGGGCGGCGTTGGATGCATCCACCGGTCGGATCACGTGGATTCCCCAACCCGGCCAACTCGGCAGCTACGTCGTCGACGTCCGAGCGAGCGACGGACTGGCGGAAACGAAACACAATCTGGTGATCGAGTCGGTCGCGACACCTCGTTTGCCCGAGGTTCGAATTGTCACCACGCCCAGTTTCCCCGCATTGCCGGGACAAACGATCCGAGTCGATGTGATCGCCGACGGCGTTGCGCCGATCGAGTCCTTGTCACTGACCTACGACGGCCGCGAAGTCACGCTGGACGAACAAGGCCGCGCCGAGATCCTCGCCGGCTCCCCGGGGAAAACGTCGCTGGTTGCCACGGCGACGGACGTCGACGGCTTTGTCGCGAGCGTCACCGAAACGGTGCGAGTCCGTACGGCCACCGACAAGCAGGCTCCCCAAGTCGCGTTGTCGTTTGATGGTTCCCATCGCATCACCGAGCCGACCGAATTGATCGCCGCCATCAACGACGTCAACCTGGACCATTGGTCGCTGGAAATCGCCGCTCACGGATCGGGCAAGTTTCAAACGCTGGCAAGTGGTCAATCGACCGGCGAAGATCTGACGTTGA
>NZ_JBFHKV010000985.1:0-3240 GCF_041595215.1 Stieleria sp.
ACCGATGGCATCTTGAGCGTCCGCGATGCGTTGATCGGACTGCCGACCTTCAACCCGGCCGACGTCATGGCCGCCGGCGTCTTGAATCCGCCAGGAAACGGCGTGCTGTTGAACTTCGTCGGACAGTACGCGGGCGTCGATGTTTCCCTTCTGGAAATCGACAACTCGTTGAACTTGCCCTCGACCGCTGCGAGCATCAGCTTGCAAGCCGCTGTCGGATCCGGAGTCGCCGGTAGCTTCATCATGGACGTTTCCGGACTCAATGGGTTTGGCGCCAACGCGATCGGATTGGCATTCTCGCCGTTGGACTTCAACCTCTGGCACCCGACCTCGCTCCGCGCCACCGACGCCGGACACGGGATCAACGAAGCCGAAGATGACACGCGGGTGCCCGGTGACATTAGCGAGGCCTACGGCACGCCGGGAAGCTTCCGAAACTTTGACCAAGACGAAGGCGGCGTGAGCTACCAGTTTGGTCTGGAACAATGGGTCCTGAACCAAAACTCGGACTCCGAGCACTACCTGCAATACCTGCCGGGCGTCAACGCCCAGTACGGCATTCTGACGACCGAGTTCCATGCCGACTTGAGCAGCAACCCGGCCATCGTGGGCGACTTTGGGAACGGCGTCCAAGGGTCGTACAACCTGCCCGGAGGCGGTTATGGAACGTTGGAAACCGGCGAGTTCGATTTGGACGGGTCGGTTCGGGCTGATCGCCCAACGTTGTACTTCAGCTACTTCTTGGAAACCGAGGGACACGACGGTTCCGACATCGATTCCGATGGCGAGGATCCGTTCCGCGACAGCGCCCGCGTCTTCATCTCGGCCGATGGTGGTGCGACCTGGGATCTGGTCGCATCGAACAACTCGCAACTCAGTGTCGCCGATCCGACCGATTTCGGCGGAACCGCTGAACTGCCCGGATTCCTGTCACACCTGTCCGACGCCGGGCTCAATAGCGCGACGCCGCGAGCGCAGAGTCAGCAGATCGTTCAAGAGTTGTTTGACAACACCGGCCAGTGGCGACAAGCCCGCGTGGATTTGTCTCAGTATGCCGGTCTCACCGGATTGAAACTGCGGCTCGATTTCAGTTCGGCCGGTTCGGTCAACGACTCCACGCTCGGCCGCATCGACAATGAATACAATCCCGCCGCCGCGACCGACGTCGCTCCGTTCGGCGAATACGTCAGCACGACCAACAACGCGCGGTCGATTCGATCGCTCGACAACCAACATCAAGGGTTCTTTGTCGACGACTTTATCATCGGATACGCCGAACGCGGTGAAATGGTCACCGGCACCAACGGTGACGTGGGGCTGACGAACCTGTTCGCCGGCACCAGCCGTACCCGTGACCTGGATCCGGAACAGTTCCCGGACATCGTCAACGGACCGTATCAGTTGGAGATTCGCCGGACGGACGAGCACGTGGCGCTGACCCCGGTCGGTCCAGTCGTCGGTGCAATTTTTGACACCAACGACCGGCACGTCGATGAAGCAACCGAGACGGCGTTCCTGTCCTTCGAACCCGCCACCTTTGTCCCCAGCTTGTTGCCCCAAGACACAACGGTCCTGGGCGGATTCACCGCTTCGGAAATCGCCCCATGGTCGGTCACCAACGTGAATCCAAGCACCGGCATCAATAGTCTGCAATCCGGCCCGGTGGGAACCAATCGCGTCTCGATTTTCGAGGTCACGCGAGCCGAATTGGGATCGCTTTCCGATACCGCCGGTGTGATCCGTTTCTCCTACGACGTCAATTCGGCGCTCGAGACACACGGTTTACGATTCTTGATCGATGGCGTTCCGCAGCGATTGGTCAGCGACTCGGGCGAAGAGCCGATTCTCGATCCGACACTGGCCTCCGGTGTGACCGGTTACGTCACGGCCGAATTCACGTTCGGTTCGGGCAATCCGACCTTCACATGGGTGTACGACTTCACCGACACCGCACCGCCGCAGGGCGCCAACCGTGCGTTCATCGATAATGTCCAATTGCTGCAGGGCGGTACGGGATTACTGGCCGATCGCAACCGCGAACGGGCTCAGGGCAACCTGATTCTCGATTCGAACTTCATCAGCAACTCGTCCATTCTTGGCATCAACGTCGAGCCGGGAACGACTCAAGCCGGCGGCAGCGTTCCGCATCCGGGATCGACGATCAACTTCCCACAGTTGAACACCCAGCGACTGGTGCCCGGCGTCGTCATCCAAAATAACGTGATCTCCGGATCGTCCGGGATCCGTTTCGCCGGGGAGACGACAGCGATCCCACAGCGACCGGTTCCCTTCGGGCGGCTGCTCAATAACACGCTGGTCGGATCCGGACGAACGGGTACCGGGATCGAAATTGTGGGGCTGGCCAGTCCCACGTTGATGAACAACTTGATCACGGATTTCAATCGAGGAATCACCGACGGCGGCACCGGAACCGTCATCCGTTCGAACTTCTTCCAGAACAACACCAACAATGGCAACACCGGCACCGGCGCGCTGACCGCACCGGCGACCGCACCGCTGTTCGTGGATGCCGCCAACGGCAATTACTACCTGGACAGTTCATCGGCGGCGGTCGACAGTTCGCAGAACACCGAGCAAGATCGCCAGAACTATCTGACGTTCAAAACGGAGCTTGGCATTCCGGCGTCTCCGATCAATGCACCGCTGCGTGATGCGTTCGGTCAACTCCGCGTCGACCCGAATGCATCGGCGTTGGGTGATCGTGGAGCGTTGGAAGAAACCGACGTCGACGCACCGTACGCGGTGATTTTGAACCCGGTCGACAACGATTCCGAAGGCAACGATCGCGATCCGAGCAACACGGTGATTTGGGTGACCGATCCGCTGCTGGAAAACTTTACGATCTTCCTGGGTGACGGTCGCGATCCGAATTCGCCGTTCGAAGGCACCGGGGTGGACGGATTGACCGTCGACGATCCCAACGACGATACGATCTCAGATCGAGCGATTGAGATCACCCAGAATGGGATCCCGTTGGTCCAGGGCGTCGACTACGTCGTCGGTTACAACGAACTCAGTGGCATTCTGCGTCTGACACCGCTGTCGACGCTCTGGGAACCGTCCAGCGTTTACATCATCAACTTGGACAACTCGCTGATCGCCGACCGGGCGGGCAACCTGCTGCGATCGAACCAACGCAACGGTAACACCCGATTCACCGTCATCATTCCCGACGTGGAAATCGATTTCGGTGACGCCCCGGACACCTATCGCACGTTG
>NZ_JBFHKV010000986.1:0-3236 GCF_041595215.1 Stieleria sp.
CGCCGGACGATTGCAGACACAGTCCAACCTGATGCAGGAGCTGGACAAGATCCGCCGCGTCGTCGGTAAGAAGGTCGAAGATGCCCCGCACGAAGTCCTGTTGGTCCTGGACGCGACCGCCGGTCAAAACGCGATCAGCCAAGCCAAGGGGTTCAGCGACGCGGCCGGTTGCACCGGCATTATCTTGGCCAAACTCGATGGCTCCGCCCGCGGCGGAGTGATCTTGCCGATCCGTCGCCAATTCGAACTTCCCGTCAAATTCGTCGGACTCGGCGAAAGCATCGAAGACATCGCGGAGTTTGATGCCGACAGCTTTGCCACCGCCCTTTTCGCCGATTGACCCGCCGCCGGACTGACATGCTTCACCTCCAATCCGAATCGACCCAGCGTTGGCTCGGGCAGGTTGACGAAAACCTGCCCGAGATCTTGATCGATCACGCCCACTGCGAGCGCAAGGCGGCGTCGACGGCGATGAATCTGATGAATTCCTATACCGACAATCGGCCGCTGTGTGTCGAGATGACGCGGATCATTCAGGAGGAACTGGAGCACTTTCACATGGTGATGGACGTCCTCGATCGTCGCGGCATCACCTTCAAGCGACTCGCCAGCGGTCACTACGGACGCGAGCTCAATGCGCTGACGCGTCAGCGCGAACCTGAGCGCGGCGTGGACCGATTGCTGATCGCCTCGCTGATCGAAGCCCGTAGCTGTGAACGGTTCCGCTTGCTTGCCGATCACGTTCGTTCGCGCGACAACGAGCTGGCGGATTTCTATGCCAGTCTGTTCGAATCCGAAGCCCGCCATCACACCACCTACGTCAAGCTGGCCGAACAATTCGCACCGCGGCGCGACGTCTTGGAACGACTCGACCAACTGTCCGAGCAGGAAACGGCGATCCTTGCCAAGGGCAGCCCCCTGGCGCGGATGCACAGCTGATCGAATTGTTTCACGCCGCGGCGCTGTGGTGGATGACGATCGAGTGGATGTTTCACGACAACCAGCATGCGCGCCGTGTCTTGCTCAGACGCCGATTGCGTCGATTGTGTAAGCGTTGCCGGTCCGGGACCAGGCGATATCGTTGCTTTCGAATCGGTGGAACCGGTTTTTGGACACGACGGAATGATTCCGATGACGCACAAGACGATCACGGGAGATTTCTCAAATGGATGCTTTCATCAAACGATGCGTTGTCACTGCAGGTTTTCTGATCTCCACGCACAGCCTGGTTGCCGTCGATGCTTCGGCCGAGGCCCCCAAAATCCAGTTCGACATGCCGGCGGTGGCGACGGCGCTGGACACCTCGCTGCCCGGCCAACCTCGTGAGGTTTCCGTCGAGTTGGTGTTGTCGTCATTGATTGCGGGGCGGACCGATGTTGCATCAGACGACCCGCCGCCGATCGACCATCTGTTGGTTCATTGCGGCTTGCGTGACCGCTTGCCGGTGATCGATTTCTCGCCCAAAACGGAGCTGCAATCGGATTTCGCCGGCCCGATTTCGGTGACCACCAAAGACGAACTGTCCGATTCGTTAGGGCTGAGCGTCGACGGCGTCGTGCCGCACGTCGGCGCCGGGCGTCTCGGGGCCGACGATTCACGCAAACGATCCGATCAGACCCAGTTCCAGCGTCAAGCACCGGTGCAAGCGGTGATCGCATCGGGCACCACCGATCGCGGTCGCGGCGTGTACTTTAAATTTCGCTGGACCAGCCAACAGGTGCTCGAAGGGGAGAAGCGATTTCGAATTTCGTTCGCGGTTCCGGACGCCTGGCGCGGCGGGCTGCTGGATCTGAACGTCACCGCACACGGGGTCGATCGATCCTTGTTCGGGTCGGCCAAGCTTCGCGCCGTGGCCAAGCAAGACTTTGTCGTTGCCGTTCATCAACAAGGCGATGCCGAGGCGGCCACGATCGCGCTGCGGCTTGCCAATCTGGATCGTAAACTCGCCGCGTTCGCGCGACAGCACCCGAAGTCCGGTTCCAATGCGATCACGCAATTCTGGCGCCGCGTCGTCCCGTCCTCCAATGAACCAGCGACGCCGTCGCAGTGGTATCACGGTGTCACCAGCAACCTGCTTGACCCCTACACCGATCATCAGATTCGCTCGTTGCCGATGCAGGTCCGCGTCGCCGTGCTCGGATACAGCGATGCGGCACGCGAATTGTTGGAACTTGGTCAGGAAGGGTCCTGACGGCGCGGTGTCGTGCTACATCGAACGGGGAATCGCGATAGAATCTGGGGCGTGCACCGACGTGGCAGTGGCTGCCGGGCTGTCGACGAGCCTGCCAGCCGCTGCCACCTGTTTTCCACCCGTTCGATACTTCCCACAACGCGACCCACCATTCATGTCTGATTCGGAGCCGAACGAAGTCGACCGCGGAGTCGACGAGTCCATGCGGATGTTCGAAAAATCGAAAGTCGGCGATGAGCCCGCGCTGCAGCCGATCAAGCCCGCGCGTGTCCTGTTGGTTCTCGATGGATCCTCCCAAGACAAGTCGGGAATCGCGGCGGCCGGTTTCTTGCGCGAGACCTTCAACGTGGAAACGTTGGTCTTGGATGCCCGCCCATCACCGGATGGGGACATCACCACCGCGGTGGTCGACGCCGTTTCGGGGGCGCGGCCGATTCAGCGGGGCGAAGGCGAATCGTACGAGATGATTCTGGCGGCGCTGCAAACTCACGCGGTCGATCTGCTGGTTGTCCCGTGTCCTTTCGGTCGCGATTTTGACAAGGTCGGCACCGATAGCGCCGGCACCGTCATCGATGTGTTGCTGTCGCGCTGTCCCTGTCCGATGTTGGTCATCCGCCGCGAAGACCAGGCGCTGGCGGAATGCGTCGGCAAGGTTTCTGTCGTCGTCGGCGCTGAGTGTGACGTCGAATTGAAAGCCGCCGCCTGGGCCTTCGGGCTGTCAGCCGATGACGCGACCGTGACGTTGGATTTGGTCGTCGAGAAAGAGCAGTACGAGAATATTAAATCGATCGTCGAAGCCCTTTCCGACGGCGCGACGCTGGACCCCGAATCGTTTTCCGATGCGTTGACCAAGACGCACCACTCGATCCACGGTGCGATGGCCAAGACGGCGACCGAGCTCGGGCGCAGCTACCATTTGCGGCCACTGGCCGGCGAGGTCGCGCCGCCCAATCCCTTGCAAAACCGAGACCAGACGCTGTTGGTCTTGCCCTTGGAAGTCGATGACCGGTTCGGCCAAGGATTCGTCCAAGACCGCATTCGCCGC
>NZ_JBFHKV010000987.1:0-3234 GCF_041595215.1 Stieleria sp.
ACCGCGATCAGTTGTCGGTGTATCACACCCCCGAAATGCACCAAGTGGTATCGGGGATCGTGGACCGGTTTGTCGCCGGCGAAAAAGATCCCCAGGTGTTGTCGCTGCGGGTGATGACGGTCGGCAATCCGAACTGGCGATCGCGGGCGCACTTGTTGATGCAACACGTCAACGTCGACTCGCCCGGTGTCCAGGCTTGGTTGCTGAGTAAAGAGAACGCGGCGTTGGTCTTGAATCTGCTGCGTCAGCGGACCGACACACGGCAGGTCCAGGCGCTTGATCTGATCACCTACAACGGCCAAACCGAAAAACTGGCCAGCACCCGCGGTCGCAATTACGTGCAGAACGTCAAACCCGCCGCGACGGGCTGGCCGCCTTATGAGCCCGAGACGGGGGAAATCCAAGAGGGCTACCGCTTGGAAATCAGCCCGCTCTTGAGCGTGGACGGTTCCGCGATCGATTGCGTGATCAAGGCGTCGATCGATCAAGTCGACCAGCTCAAACCGGTCGAATTGGATCTTCCGCTGCCCAACGCCCAGGTCCATCGCACCAAAATCGACGTGCCCCAAGTCGTCAGCTGGCGGCTGCACGAGCGATTTCGCTGGCCGTCGGACATGGTGTTGTTGTTGTCGTGTGGGGTGATCGCCAGCCCCGAGCGGCCGCAGGCGGCGATGCCGCTGTTCAACTTGGAAATGCTGACCGGGACGACCGCCGGCCGGGCCGACGCGTTGATGTTCATCGAGTTTCGTGGCCGGGCGTCGGACAATTTGACGACCACCCCCCTGGTTCCCCAGATTTCTGCCGGTTTCGGGGCGCCCCACCGCGGTCGTTACTGAGATACACCCCCTCTTTGCTAATTCCCCCAGAGCCTAGAATGCGGACATCCCGTATTCTCCCTGCTCCGCGTCGTTCGGCTGATTCATGGTAAATGTCACGTCCAGACGAGTGGTCATCACCGGTGTTGGTGTGGTCACTCCCCTCGGAAACGACTCTGATCGTTTGCTCTCCGGTTTGCGTTCTCGCCGCAGCGGGATCGGTCCGTTGACCCAGGTCCCGCAAGGTGTCCTGTCGGTCGACTATGGTGCCGAAGCGTCCGAGTTTACCGGCGACATCGCGGACTACGGTCCGATGGATAAGAAACTGCAGCGGACGATCCGCAAGGGCAGCAAGGTGATGTGCCGCGAGATCGAAATGGGTGTCGCGGTCGCACAGTTGGCGCTCTCCGATGCAGGCTTGGAAGTCGACCAGCGTGATCGCGATCGGACCGGCGTGCTGTATGGCTGTGATTACATCATGTCACAGCCGATCGAGTTTGCAGCGGGCATCCAGAAATGCATCGACGCCGACGGGAACTTTGATTTTGACCGTTGGGGTGAACACGGCAAACCCGAAGTCAATCCGCTGTGGTTGTTGAAGTACCTGCCGAACATGCCGGCCAGCCACGTGGCGATTTACAACGACCTGCGTGGAGCGAACAATTCGATCACGTTGCGCGAAGCCTCGGCGTGTGCGGCGATGGCCGAAGCGTATTCGACGATCTCGCGTGGGCAAGCCGATGTGTTGCTGGTCGGATCGACCGGTTCACGCATTCACCCGCTGCGGTCCTTGCATGCGGACATGCAGGAGACGTTGGCAAAAAATCAATCGGATCCGTCCACGATGAGCCGACCGTTCACGGCCACGCGTGACGGCAGCGTGCTCGGCGAAGGTGCCGGGGCGATGGTGTGTGAAACGCTGGAGCACGCCCAGGCTCGTGGGGCAACGATCTTGGGTGAAATCGTCGGTTACGGCAGCAGTGCCGTCGGTCCGGCGTTCGGAGAGCGTTTTTACCAAGCGGCGATCACCAACGTCTTACGCGCCGCGTTGGGCGACGAAGACAAAGCGAACATCGGGCACGTGCACGCCCATGGGTTGGGAACGGTCGAGTGTGATGCTCAAGAAGCCGCCGCGATCAATGACGTCTTTGGGCCGGTCGATCAACAGCCACCGGTGACGACCGCCAAGGGACACATCGGAAATCTGGGTGCCGGCGGCGGCATGGTCGAAACCATCGCCAGTTTAAAGTCGCTCGGCGAGAACCTGTTTCCGATCCTCAATTGCGACGCCCCGGCGGACGATTGTCCCATCAACGCCTGCGTGGACGACTCCACCGCCGCAGGCAAGCAGTTCATCAACGTGAACGTGACGCCGCAGGGCCAGGCCAGCGCCATTCGCATTCGCGCCTTCGAATAGACCGAGTCCTTCAGCAAGCATGACGCATCACAGCCCTTCGTACGCCATCACTGTCCGCCTCCGTTACCGAGACCAGCCGGGGCTGCTCGGGAAAATCACGACTGCGATCGGGGATTCGAACGGTTTCATCGGCGCCGTTGATATCGTCGGCGTGTCGGACGGGTTGATCTCGCGCGACATCACCGTCAACGCCACCAACGTCGAGCACGGTCAACGGATCGTCGAAACGATCCGGCAGATCGCCGGCATCGAAGTCGTCAATGTGTCCGATCGTGTGTTCTTGATGCACCTGGGCGGCAAGATCGAAGTCAATCCGAAGATGCCGATCAAGACCCGCGACGATCTATCGATGGCCTACACCCCGGGCGTGGCGCGGGTCTGTACGGCGATCCACGAAGACCCCGAATCGTCGTTTGCCTTGACGATTCGCAAGAACACCGTCGCCGTCGTCAGTGACGGCAGTGCGGTCTTGGGGCTGGGAAACATCGGCCCGCGCGCCGCCATGCCGGTGATGGAAGGCAAGGCGATGTTGTTCAAAGAGTTCGGCGAAGTCGATGCGTTTCCGATTTGTTTGGACACCCAGGACACCGAAGAAATCATCGCGACCGTCAAGCAACTGGCGCCCACCTTCGGCGGCATCAACTTGGAAGACATCTCTGCACCGCGGTGCATTGAAATCGAAGAACGGCTGGAACGCGAGCTTGAGATCCCGGTGTTCCATGACGACCAGCACGGGACGGCGATCGTTGTCCTGGCGGGGCTCAAGAATTCAATGCGTTTTTTAAACAAAGATCTCGCCGGGGCACACGTCTTGATCAACGGTGCCGGTGCGGCGGGCACCGCAATCGCAAAGTTGTTGATGCAAGCCGGCGTCACGGACATCGTCGTCTGTGACAGCAAAGGCGCGATCCACAAGGGACGCACCGACATCGCTCATAACTCGATCAAGGTTTGGCTGTCCGAACACACCAATCAAGACGGACAATCCGGGACGCTCTCGGA
>NZ_JBFHKV010000988.1:0-3228 GCF_041595215.1 Stieleria sp.
AAGTGTCAGACAAGAAAATGGGTGACAAGAAAATTTCGGACATCGTCTGAAGACGGAAACCCGAAACCCGAAACCCGAAACCCAAAACTTGAAACTTGAAACTTGAAACTTGAAACGTAACCTCACCCCGCCCGGTTGTAGTAACCCGGTTCGTCTTTACCGTCGCCGTCCCAGTCACCGACGATCGGTTGGGCGTCGGCGTCGCCCGGCGGCAGTTCGATTCGCAGATCATCGGCCGTCATTTTGCCGTTGCCGTCGGAGTCGATGATCCAGGTGTTACCGCGGATCACACCGACTTCATCGATGCCGTCACCATCGAAATCGCCGACGACGGGACGATCACCGGGCTGTCCAAAGTCGAAGGTGGTTTCGCCGGCTTTGCGACGTCCATCGCCTTCGGCATCCAACACCCAGGTGCCGCCGCGGAAGGTTCCGATTTGGTCGATCCCGTCGCCGTTCCAATCACCGGCAACCGGCGTGTCCACGTCTTCGCCGAATTGGAACACATGGTCGACCGCATCGGCCCGCAACTCACCATCGTTACCCCGCCGCAGCAGCCGCGCGCGATCTTCACCACGCATCTGTGCCGACACCAAGCCGAGCGTCTTGCGGTTTTCCAGGAAGCGTCGCGAACGGTTGGACGGATCCGGCAAGCCGGCGTCCAGTTTGACGCGATGAAGGTCGCGTTCCCACTTTCGTCCAAAGATGCCGATGTCGTCTTTGCCATCACCGTCCCAGTCGCCGACGACCGGCTGATCCATCGCCGTCCCCAGCAAGATCCACAGGTCACCTTCGTCCCAGACTCCGTTGCCGTTCAGATCGACGAACCATTGACCTGCGACGTACACCGCGGCTTCGTCATGTCCGTCGCCGTTGAAATCTCCGACCAGCGCGACCGCGTCTTCGGCGCCCAGCGTCATCTGCTTGCTCTCTTGCCGGACTTCGCCCTCGATCGTCAACAACTTCCACGAGCCTTCGGCGTTGTCCCCTTCGGACCAATTCTGACTCATTCGCTTCATCGCGACTTCTTTGAATTGGTTACCCGTAGCGACGGTGCCTCGGGGGTATCCGCCATTGATCACACTCAAGTGCCACGTCACTGCGTCGACTTCGCCGATGAAACGCGGCACCGTGCGTTCTGCGACCTCGCCTGCGGTGAACGAAATCGTTTTCGTGTCAAACGTTTCGATGGGTGGCGGTGGGGCGGAGGGGCGAACTGTATCCGGGATCGGCAGGATATCGGACGGCGGAGGCAATTCGGGCGGATCGACAGGTGGTTCGACCGGCGGCTCCACCGGTGGCAACACGATTTCGATAACCACTTCGCTGAAATTGTTGTGCTGCGATTCGATTCCGGCACCGACGCTGATCGACAACAACGCGTCAAACGATTGAGCGGCTTCGATGGAAGCGATCAGCTGAGCTTGTTCGTCGGTGTACTCATCGGCCGCATTGACGGCCAAACCGCCGGTCGTGCCCGGCGTGTCAATCGAATCGGTGAGAGTCTCGGGTTGTGTTTGGAACAGGGTGTAGGTGCCCGGTCGCAGTCCCGTGAACACGTAGGCGCCATCGCTGTCGGTCATCACGACAGAATGCTCCGACGCGTCCCCGGACAAGAATGCGTCATCGTTCAGTCGGCCACCGTCGGCGTCACGAACCTCAATTCGGACCCCTGCAATCGGCGTGTCGTCGCTGGTGAACACTCCGTCGCGATACTGACGCAGATCCTCCGCCGCGATCAGGTCTTCCGTTTCAATCGCGTCTCCATCGATGAAAACGAATCCCGAGATCATTGCCGGTGGGATTTCGGGGAAATTGTAATCAGACGCATCGACCCCGCTGCCGATGTTGATCCCCGCAATCAAGTCGTCTTCGACGGCAACGCCGCCCTGGTCACCGACCCGTTGGCCGCCGTGAAAGTAGTCCGCCGGCTGCATTTGGCGGACGCTGTAGACACCCGGCGGTAGCTGGTCGAAAACGTAGCGACCTTGCACGTCGGTCGTCGTCGTTCGCAACGTGACGCCATTTTCATCGATCAGCTTGATGGTCACACCGCCGATCGGATCTTCGTCGGCGTCATGAATCTGGTCCTGGTCGCTGTCACTCCAGACTGTTCCGGACAGCGTGCCCGGCTCGTATTCGCAAAACAGGTAGTCGACCGCGGCCTGGCCCGGTTGCAGCGAAACGGACATCAAGTCGACGCCCAAGACGACACCGCCGGCGCTGCCGAGTTTCTGGCCGCCCTGGAGATAGCCGGCCGGTTGAACTTCAAAGATGCTGTAGTCGCCGCCGCGCAGCCCGTCAAAACGGTAGTCGCCGTTTGCGTCGGTGGTGGTCGTCGCGACGCGAGCCCCGCTTGCGTCACGCAGTTCGATCGTGACCCCGGCGATGCCACGTTCGTCTTCGTCGCGGACGCAGTCGCCGTCGCTGTCGACGTGCACCGAACCGGCCAGACTTGTCGGCGGTTCTTCACAGAAATCGTAGTCCGTTGCCTCTGTGCCGGATTCCAACTCGATCTCACGGATCAGGTTCTCGCCCGCCACGCCACCTTCGGATCCGGGTTTCGATCCGCCGTCAAAGTAGCCTTCCGGTTGATCTTGCACGACCGTGTAGCGACCGGGCATCAAATCGGAAAATCGATAGATGCCGTCCGCGTTGGTGACCGCCGATGCGACTTCGGTACCGCTCTCATCGAGCAACCGAATCATCACGCCGGCCAAGCCGACTTCGTTTTCATCGCGAACGCAGTCGCCATCGAGGTCCGCGTGCACCAGTCCCGAAAGAGATGCGGGCAAGAGTTCGCCAAAGTTGTATTACGTGCCCGACAAGCCTTGCGGAAGATCGATCCTTCGAATCCAGTCGTCGGACGCATCGCCGACCGTGACGCCGTCGACGCGCCCCGCCGAGTCGATTCCATCCAAAAACCCATCCGGCTGTGTTTCGCGGACTTCGTAAACACCCGGTGGCAGGTCGTTGAATTCGTAACGCCCGTCATGGTCGGTCGCCGTCGTCGCAACGATCTGGCCGTCTTCACCGATCAACGTCACAATCGCACCGCCGATACCGGCCTCGCCAGTATCTCGCCGCCCGTCATTGGATTGGTCGTGATAGACGTAGCCGGAAAGCGAGACGGGGGCGATTTCACAGAAATTGTATTCCACGCCGACACCGCCTGGCGTCAGCATGATGTTCTGGATCATCGTTCCGTCGTTCGCCGTTCCGCTGTGG
>NZ_JBFHKV010000989.1:0-3227 GCF_041595215.1 Stieleria sp.
AATCCAAGTGATCGACCAACGCACAAACCGGAGTCCGCCCGCCGCCGAGGTAAACGAGCGTGCCTTCGGACAACCGATCAAAATCGGTCCGGCTTGCGGTTGCCACTCCACCGTCACACAGCGGAATCAGATCGGTCGTCGTGGACCCGATATCGACCAGCAATCCGCCCCCGGACAACTGCGACGCGAAACGTCGGGCGACCCACTTCGCCAACGCATGCCAATTGGCCGCGGCAATCAGATCGACATGCTCCATCGCCCACGCCGCGGAATGAACGTGTCCATCGACGGCATAAAAGAGCGGCGACGACCATCCACATTGCTTCACCGCACGGCAGACCTGATCGACGATGTGTTGCACGCCGACGCAACGATCTAGAAAACAATCCGCCAGCTCGCCGGTCATCGTCACCACGACGCGTGAGGCATCGGGATAGGCGGCGAAGTCGGCTTTCAGCTGGCCGGCGAGATCATCCGGTCGCATCCAAAGCGGAAATTCGACTGACGACACATTGCCTTGCGTGTCGGCGTATTTCAAGTTCGCCCCGCCGATGTCGACCCCCAACGTGACAGGTTCCGATGCGGGGGTGGGATTCGACATTGGCTGCGCAATGGGGCGTGGAATGCTGACGGTAAGAGCCAGCGGTTTGTTGTGTTCGTGAGCCGAAGAAACTCGCGTTCTACCGCTAAGTCACCCTAAGACGTGAGGCCCGGACGCTAGCGCGAACCGGCTGATCTCAAACGATGATCAGCCGTTTGGCGCGAGCCTACGGGCCTCAATGAGAGAATCTCGGCGCTTCACACCGTTTGCGGCGTGTCGATTTTCACTTTGCCGTCGGCCGTCCAATGGACCGAGTTCACGCTGGCCTTGCAACTGACCGGCCCGGTTTCGATGTCGAACAAACGCGCGGCAAGATTTCCGTGAATCATCTCGCGCAAACCGACGTATGACGTCGTCAGCCGGGGATTGATTTCGATGATGTAGTCGTCGCTCGGGGTTTCGCCCAAGATCAAATCCAGACCGACGAAGCCGCGTGCGGTCGGCGGCATCGCGGCGATCGCTCGGGCGGCCAACGCGGTGGCACGCCGCTGGGCGTTGTTGTTCAGCGGTCCGCAACCGCCGACGTACTCACAGATTCCATCGCTGATCTCTTGGGACACCGCCGGCAAGAACGTCTGGTAGTTACCGGAGGACAGCAGTGAAATCGAAATGCTGCGACCGGGGACCCAGCCTTGCATCAGCGAATTGTTATTGAGTGATTTGCGGGCCTCGCGAAAATCGTCGAACGTCGCGATCGCAAGCGTGCCGCAACCGTCGCGAGGTTTGACGACAAATCGCTCGCAGCCAGCTACCAAACCCACCATCCGTTCGTCGCCGACGGCGATGTACGGCGGATGAGCGACACCGGAGCTGTGCAACACCTGGGCGGTCAGCAGTTTATCGCTGGCCACGCGAAGAAAATCACCGCTTCCGGCGATCACATCCACGCCACTGCTGCGCAACGAAGCCACGCCCTTGGCCAACAACCCGTCACTTTCGGGCGCGATGATCAACGCCGCGTCACAGTCTTTGGCGGCGGAGACCCATTGCGCCCAGAGCGGGCGTTCGGCATCGAAGGCAACGGTATGCGTGGCGTTGACGGACACTTCGAAGCGGTCTTCGAGGACGACCGTCGTTTCGGAGAACGCCGAAAGGTCTTCCACTAAGGCGCGAAGCATCGCCTCTCCCTCCTTCCGCAAAGAAGGCGGGATCTGGTCGATCGCCTGATCCGCGACGCCGCCGCCGCAGATGTATTCCCCGACGAAAACCTTCAAGTCACAATCCCTTAAAAAATGCCCAAATGATCACGTGCTTCGTCCGTCATCCGATCCGGCGACCACGCCGGTTCCATCACAACTTTGACTTCACACGAATCAACTTCCTCAAGTTCCTCGGCAGCCGCTTTCGTCCCGGCAACCAATTGCGGTCCCGCAGGACACATCGGACTGGTCATCGTCATCTCGATCGTCACATCGTGACGCCCGTCTTCCTTCTCGTCCCCGATCGCGACGACATAGATCAGCCCCAAGTCCACAATGTTAACGTATAACTCGGGATCGATCACCTGCTTGAGCGATTCGCGAACCTTGTCTTCTGCAAGTGCCATGTCTTCTTTCCGGGCGATTCAGGTTTCAAGTATCGGGTTTCAGGTTTCAAGTTTCAGGTTTCAAGTTGTGCAGTCTCATGCTGGAGCATGAAACACGGAACCAGAAACTTGAAACTGAATTTTTTATTCGTATTCTCGGACTTGGCGGGCGATGGCCGCTCCGAGGGCTTCCCGCACGCTATCGATCGTGATTCGGTCGAAAATCTGCTGGAAGAACCCGGTCACAATCATACGGGTTGCTTCCTTCCGAGTAAAACCGCGGCAACGGGCATAAAAGATTTGATCCTCGTCCACTTTGGACGTCGTGCTGCCGTGGGTGCAACGGACATCGTCCGCTTCGATCTCCAATCCCGGGATCGAATCTGCCCGAGCGTGGTGGGACAGGACCAGATTGTCATTGCGCTGGTAACCGTCGGTCTTCTGAGCCGCCGGGTCGACCTTGATCATCCCCCGCCAGACCGTGCGACTTTTGTCCTGCTGGGCCGCTTTGTACAGGAAATCGCTTCGGCAACTCTCCGCTTTGTGGTGCTGCAAGGTGTGATAGGCCAAATGCTGACGGCCTTCGGTGAACATCACGCCGTTGACTTGGCTGTGGGCACCCGGACCGACCAAATCCACCGACTGATTGACCTTCGAAAGCGAGGAGCCCATTGCCGCAATCGTCCATTGCAGCGAGCAATCGCGGTCGATCACCGCTTTCTGCTGGGCGAAGTGGTAGGTCTTGTGCCCCCACTCCTGCAGATTGACGTAGCGAAGGTTCGATCCTGGTTTCTGAACCAATTCGATCGACCCCAGATGGAGACCCGCACCACCCGCGTCGGTGCTATTGGACTCGTGCAGCAAGGTGGCTTCGGCACCATCCTCCAGAACCACCAACGTGTGCGTCGTGTCGGTGCCGCCGTCGGTCAAGATCGACCCGATGTGCAGCGGACGATCGACGACAACTCCGCGGGGCACGTACAGGAATTGCCCGCCGGACATGAACGCCGCATGGAGCGCGGCAAATTTGTCGTGATCGGGATCAAAGGCCGTGAACAAGTACGGACGAACGAGTTCGGGGTGCGACTGGGCCAGTTTCGA